>BOAV01000079.1 GCA_026002045.1 Spirochaetia bacterium
GTTAATATATTTATCTATCAATTCTTTTAGTTCGATTTGAAATATCGCTGGATGTTTTACATCCTCTTCTAGTCTTTCCATCTGCATACCCTCGACATGTCGTTTCCATAACTCTGCTTGTTTTTTAGACATATTAGCTACTCCTTCTTCATCCCTTTTATTTAATCATAACTATTTATAATAACATCTCTGACTTTTCTGAACCTAAAAAACATTGTATAAGACCAATTCCCCGAATTACCACGGTTCATTTTATTTGTATATTTAGGTAAAAGTTTCCCAATAACAGGAATTTTTTTCCATATCAAGTATGGCTGCATAACCCCTTCTGTTGGTAAATATTTTTCCAGTTCAAATCCACACGATGATAGCAAGGTAACAAAATGATATGCATCCCAGGCATTAATATGATCATGCGTTTTATCGTAGTTACTTAAAATATCTTTCGAGTGATGAACCAATCTATCTTCCGAAGAAAAAAAGGCACTCCATCTATAAAACGGGTTTGTAATATTAGGCAGAGGAGAAGTATTTACAATTTGCAGATGCCATAATTACCGTTTCATTGTCTTATAAAAATGCATTGGAAAAAAAATACCCGTATATGCAGGGGAAAATATTTAATAATTATCTGGGGTATACTGATAAAATTGATAATATGAAGCAAAAAGAAATAAATACCCCAATCAATATTGTATTTGGTGGTTCCATGGGATTTCTTCAGGCTCCGGAAATATTGGCGGAAGCTGCAAATGGATTAAATGATATAAGAATTATCTATATAGGGGACTGGAAGAAAAATCAAAATTTAAATAAATATGTTAATAGTAACTATGTAAAATTGGTGGATGCACTTGGTTTTGATGATTTCGCTGATTATATGTTGAGAAATGCTGATATTGGATTTGTCTCTTTAAAGGGACAGGTTTCAAAATTATGTATTCCCTATAAATTTTACGAATTAATTAATTTTGGTGTACCTGTTTTGGCAGCAATAGATGGGGATCTAAAAAAAATAATAGAAAATAATGAATATGGAGTTGTTTCAGAATACAATACATCTTCATTACGAGATGCAATAGTAAAAATGACAAACAAAAAGGATCTTTTAAAATATAAGAACAATATTTTAAAAGATCGTACCAATTGGTCGGCAGAGAAACAAATAGACGTTTTAATTAATATTATTGAAAATTTATGATAGTTGCAATCCATTAGTTTTTCTTAATCATGAAAATAAACATATTCACCCCTCCTGCCTATAATAAATCAGAGCTAAATATTGAATATCTAAACAATCTTCTGCAAAAAGACCTTCATTATGCTTCCGGAGGCCGGTATGCAATTTACCATATTATTAGATCTTTTAATGATATGGGGGGGGGGTATTTTACTTCCGTCATATGCATGCGAAAGCATTTTGAATATAGTCAAAAAATGTAATCTTAATTACTATTTTTACGACATTGACGAAGAAGATTTAAATGCCGATTTGTCATCCATTATTGCACTGCACCGGAAAACAAAGGCAAAATATTTATTGGTGGCGAGTATGTATGGAAACCCCGCCAATTTAATGGAGATCGAACAATATTGCAGGAAAGTTGGCCTGATTCTGATTGATGATGCGGCCCAAAGTTTTGGGGCAACACTTGAAGATAGATATGTAGGGACATTTGGCGATGCGGGTTTTCTTTCGTTTTCACCGGGAAAACCCACTGCGGGCCATATGGGGGCTTTTTATTGGACAAACGCATCTTCCTATTCTTTTAAGACCACGCATCATCCTGTAATACATCGTTTGATTTACTGGAATTTTTATTTTAACAGGTTGAAAATATATAAATACAAAAAATATCATATTTTTTCCATATTAAATCTTCCGGTTAGGTTTATTTATAAATGTATCAATATATCGAATGATAGTTGTTGTAAATTTGAGTATCCTGTATTGGGTGGAATAATTAATGATTTATTGAATGGTAAATTTAGTTTCAGGAGAGAGTATTCTGAAAAATTCGCTTCTAAATTTATTATTAATCCATGTTTTGACATTATTAAATCCAGTCGTGGAATTCCGTATGTACATAAATTGGTTATAAAAGCAAAGACGGTATTAATCGCAGATCAGCTGATTAAATACCTTGGTAAAAAACATATTTATTGCAGTAATGGCTATGCTTTATTGACACACGATATGTCGATGCTGCCCCATGCTTCCAATATAAATAACAGAATAGTTGAACTGCCCATAGAGGACGATACGGATAAAATGGATTATTTATTTAAAAAGGTAGAACAGTTTATTACTGAATATGATCGTCACTAAAGATATATCAAAATTTTTACAGTACTTACCGGCAATCGCCTTGCCGCAGTACCTGACGGCCTTAAATGCCGTTTCTGATTATGGTTATTTTGTTTCTGAACGGTATGTCTTACCATTTATAATCAGAAAGCGGTTAATTTTTCAATGGATAGAATTTATTACCGGCGTGTTAAATTGTAAAAACACTGAAGATGAAAGAGTCTTTTTAAATGAAATGGTTAAAGTCATTAAAAGTAATCATGTTGATTTCTTAACCTGCCGGAACACTCCCCTCTTTATGGCTTATCCTTTGGGGGCTCTATATTGTAAATTTGGTACATACCGGATAGATCTTGAAAAGCCGGAACAGGAGCTGTTCGCCAATTTACATTCAAAACACAGAAATGTGATAAGAAAGGCGGAAAAAGACGGTATTAATATATCGAATTCAATTGAAAATTTTTCGGTATGCATATCTTTAATTCAGGAAACTTTTCGCAGGCAGGGTAAGATATATCCATCTGTAGATTACTTTGAACGATTAAAGGCATTGGGGGAAAATGTTGAATTCTGGCTTGCCGCTGACAATGGGGAAGTTCAGGGTTCCGCCGTATTTTTATGGAGTAAGGGACATTCCTGTTATTATATGCACGGCGGCTCATCAAACCATCCCCATACCGGAGCCATGAATTATCTTCAATGGCAGGCGATTCTATCAATGAAAAAAAGGGGCGTTCATTATTTTGATTTTGTCGGGGCAAGAATAGATCCCCCAAAGGACAGCAAGCTTGAAGGGATTCAGCGTTTTAAAGAAAGATTTGGCAGTACCCTTGAAGAAGGCTATTTGTTCAAGTATGTCATCAATAAATTTAAATATAATTTATACATTAACCTGTTAAGTTTAATGTATGTTATTAAAGGAGAACAATATAAAGGAGATATAATAGATCAGGAAATCAAAAGGGGCAGTGAAAGTTGAATATATATCTTACTCTGGATTATGAACTATTTATGGGAAAAAAGACCGGTACAATTGATAATTGTTTAATACGTCCGATGAATGATTTGATGTTAATTCTTGACAAGTACAAAATAAAAGCAATTATATTTGTCGATGCGGCCTTTTTATTAAGGCTGGAAGAATTAATGCCGGAACACCGGGGCCTTCAGGATGATTATAATAAAATTAAAAATCACATTTTAGCCATGCATAACAGCGGACATGATATTCAACTGCATTTCCATCCGCAGTGGTTATATTCAACCTGGAAAAATGGAAGATGGGTAATGGATACGGACCATTATAAATTGAGCGATATGAGTAATGAATTGGCTTTTAATAAATTTCAAAAGGCCCGTATGCTTCTTGAAGGCATAGTCAATAAAAAAATTACCGCCTTCAGGGCCGGTGGATATTCATTAGCTACACTGGATAGTTATATTGAGTTATTTAAAGAAAATGACATAAAAATAGATTCATCAGTTTTGAGTGGAGCCTATATAAAATCTAAATATCATTCTTATGATTACAGAAATATACCCAAAAAAAATAGATATAATTTTTCTTCCGATGTTACTATTGAGGATTCCTTAGGTGAATATGTTGAATTACCAATCACAACAAAATCATATAATAGTCTGCTGTATTTATTATTAAGACAATACTATAAAACAAGGTGTCGGCATCTATTCGTATATGGGGATGGAGAATACATTGGGCGTCCGGGCGGATTCTACAATAAATATATAATCAGAATAAAGGAATTATTTAAAATAAAGATGGTCCCGGCTTCTATAGACGGTTTTTTGGTCTTTTTTTTACCATATATTTATAAAAACATTAGGGATATAAAACAACAGGATTTAGTTATAATTAGCCATCCAAAATCCTTGTTAGATATATCTTTGAGAAAGTTAGATGAATTTTTAATCGCAAATATGCCTGATCTTAAATTTTTAACAACAAACGATATGGGAAGCGCCTGTATATAAATGGAAAATATTAAGCAACGGGTTGTTTTTTTTTCACAATTGTCAACCCAGCCAAGATATATTAAAAGAATGCAGTTATTCATTGATAAAGGTTTTGATGTAACTGTTGTCAGTTTTGAGCGTAACAGGAATAAGAAAAATATAATACCCAGGGAAGTGGCCTATTTAAATTTAGGTACCATAGATAATGGTAATTATATTAAACGCCTTCCTGTCTTATTAAAATCGATATATAAAATGCGTTCTGTAATAAATAACGGTGACCTTTTATATTTTTTTTCTGACGATATTTTTATACTTCTTCCGTTATTGATGAAAAATAAAAATACTATTTATTATGAATTGGGTGATATTACAGCATTCAATATTCCATTTTTAAAAGTATTCTATTACTATATATATGGGAAAATATTAAAAAAAACTGATAAAATATATGTAACTTCTCCGGCCTTTAAAGATTATTTAATCAATAAATATAATATCAGAAATAATATTGAAATCGTCGAAAACAAATTAATTCGAAAATCATTTTTATCGATGGAAAAGCCGCATTTTCGTACATTAGAATACGGAGAAATATTTACAATAGGTATAATTGGTTTTTTATGCTATCCAAACATTTTATGGTTTATGAATGAATACATTAAAAATGATAATAGATTCAGGATTTGTCTTTTTGGGGACGGCCCGCTGCTGGATGATCTTGAATATTTCATAAATAAGAATCAAATAAAATATTTTGGAACATTTAAATATCCTGATGATTTAGAAAATATTTATAAGCAAACGGATCTTTCTTTTATTATGTATAATTCAAATATTCTAAATGTCAGATTGGCTTTACCAAATAAATTATATGAGTCAATGTTTTTTAAAAGGCCAGTTTTAGTGACAAAAAATACTTTTTTGGCGGAAAAAGTATCTAAGTATGGCATAGGATTTTGCTGGAATCAAAATGAAATGGCAGATTTAATAGAATATTTAAATTCAAGAGAGTTTATTCAAGAATATAATAGTTTGAAAGATAATTTTGAAACCATCAAAGAATTAGATTATTTTGAGACCGTGGAAAATATATGAGATATTATTCGGTTAGTTCTTTTTGGTTAAAATATTTTATTATTCGATTATGTTATTTATTTTTTACAGTATTTATTTATATGAACCTGATTTCAATGGGTGATATGAACAGATATTTAATGCCGGAGGTTCGTTTTTCACCTGCAGTGTTTTATTATTCTACTGCTTTAATGGATTTTATTGGAGGATTATCCGGTATTATTTTCAAAAATATTATTCTTGCCAATTTCCCTTTTATGTTGATTTCTTTTTTTGCCGTAAAATGGACAATAAACAAATTGGAAATAAGAAAGTATATTAATAACACACTGCTTTTAATCATAATAAGTTTACCCCATTTATGTATTTGGACGTCGATTTGTTCAAAAGAAGTATTTGGACTGGTTTTCTCCGCTATTTTTGCTGTTTTGATTATCAATTTTTTAAATGGAAATTTTAAAATACAGGGAAGGGATTTGTTTGCCTTTTATATATGTTTTATATTTAAACGCCAATACCTGCCTTTTATTATCCAGGGGTTGATATTCATGTATTTTGCGCAAAAATTTTTATGGAAGCGTCGTATAAACCAAATATTATTAGGCCTTTTTTTTGTGATGGTAAATATAATTATTTTGTTTTTGATAAAGGATATTATAAATACCTATGCATCGGGAATGTATGGATACTTTAGCGGCGGAAGGTCGAATCGTGACAATTTTTTCTTGTATGACAACGATTTTTTTAAATATATTCCCTGGGGGATGTTTATTGCATTTTTTGGTCCAACCTTGTCAGAAATGATACAAAGGCCTCTTCAGGGACTTGCCGGTCTGGAAAGCCTGTTTATAATTTTCTTGTTTGTGTATCTTGCAAAGGATGTATTATTCAGATTCATTATCAAGGGTGAGATATTTATAAAAATGTTCCTTGGATATTTTTTTATATTTTCTGGTATTTGTTTTATCCATTATCCTTTTGGTATATTTAATCCCGGTTCTGCAATCAGATATCGTACTAATTTTCTTTTTCTGTTTATTACTTTACTGCTTTATCTTCGTGTTTATTATAAACAACAATGTCAATACGATTGTTCAAGTGTACAGGGTAATGCCTAAAAAAATTCTTTTTGTTTCCAATACCGCCAACTTTTCCAAATTTAACCGGCCGTTTATGCGTTGGTTTAAGCAGCAGGGGTGGCAGGTCGATTATGCTTCACCGGGTGATGAACAAGTACTTGATGCGGATAATCATTATATTGTAAATATAACGCGGAAACCATTTTCATTAAGAAATATTAAAGCGATAAAAGTACTACAGAAACTTTTTAATGAAAATCAGTATGATATTATTCATTGTCATACTCCGGTACCTGCTGCAATAACCAGAATTGTCTCTGAAAAATCCAGGAAGAAAGGATCAAAGATCATTTATACTGCTCATGGATTTCATTTTTATAAGGGGGCGCCAATAATAAACTGGATTTTTTATTCTACAATTGAAAAAATATTGGTAAAATATACTGATGCACTTATTACAATAAATGACGAGGATTATAATTATGCTGTGCAAAAATTGTCAAAATATACGGTAATCTATAAGATAAATGGCGTTGGAGTCGATTTAAGCCGCTTTTGTCAAAATCCTTTAAACAGAAAAATGAATTTACGTAAAGAGATGGGATATAAAGATGATGACTTTATATTAATTTTTGTGGCAGAGATTAATAAAAATAAAAATCAGATATATTTTTTGAAATATCTAAATAATATTATTAGAGAGATTCCCAATATAAAAATATTATTCGCAGGATACGATAACTATAAATATGTATGGGATTATGCAAAAAAAAGGAAACTAATTTCTTATATTGATTTTTTAGGATACAGATCTGATATTGAGCGTTATTATACAATTAGTGATATCTGTTTTTCTGTAAGCCGAAGAGAGGGATTACCTGTAAACATTCTTGAAGGCATGGCCTCCGGGCTGCCTGTTGTATGCAGCAAGAACAGAGGCCATAACGAATTAATAACCCATGGACGAAATGGATTTTTATTTGACCTCAAGAATCCACTATCAATGGCAGATTCAATAGCAAAATTATTTAACGATGCAGATATGAGGCATGAAATAGCCGTAAACAATATCCACGATGTAAAAAAATACTCAGTAGATATTGTAGTTGAAAAAATGGCAAATATTTATAAACAATATATGTAGGTTCTGCCCAATACCGAAAGATTATAAAAAAGCCCTGTACCCGCTGCCATTCGGCAGCCGGTACAGGGCTTTTTTTGCGCAAAAATTTACGGAGAAGGGGGGATTCGAACCCCCGGTACTCTTTCAAGTACGCACGCTTTCCAAGCGTGGACCTTAAACCACTCGGACACCTCTCCAAAATAGAAACCACAAAACAGTCCCGGAGCAGGGGGGATTCGAACCCCCGGAACCCTCGCGGGTTCAATGGTTTTCGAAACCATCTCCTTCGGCCACTCGGACACCGCTCCAAAAAAACATAGTAACAAAAACTAATAAAATGCCGTCTGAGGCTGAGAGGATTCGAACCTCCGACCTTCAGATCCGCAATCTGCTGTTATAATACATCAGAAGGTTTCACACCGTCTCAGTATATTCGGGAAATATCGCTATTTCCTTATCCTGTATAGAGTTACTATGCCAGGATGAATCAGTTTAAACCAGAAGGGGGCAGGACGTCAAGCGGTGAAAAGCCGTTTTGGGAACAAAAAGTGTGACTTTTGTATCACTCAGGCTTTCGGAACCCCTATCATGCCTTACCGTTAAGATCAATCTCCTGCCTGATCAGCGTTCCCTTGCCTAAAAGCCTCAAAGAACGGTATATTTTTAAGGTAAGGAGATTGGTATGCCGCAAGGTAAGTTAATGACTTTAGATGAGAAACTTGCCACTGGAATAAAGGCGATAGAACTCGAAAAACAGGGCAAACTTGAAGAAGCTATGCGCCTAAACAAAACCATGCCCATGCCTCCCTTTATGGCAAAACTTATCAAGGATCATATTGGCCTTGATACGCTGTTAAGTATGGGATGGAACATGGCCGAAGTGGAAGCCGAATATGGACCTGAATACCTTTCTCGACAGGCTTAACCTGAGTGTTATCAGGTTAGTTGCTGGTCGCAAGGGGCTAGCAACTACCGGCAAGGAAGCTGAAGGGCACCAGCTTTTTGATGACGGCATAGCAAAGGCTATGGCTGCTTTTCAAGAGGCCAAAGACACTACCGAACCGCAGATACTTATCCTTGCTGAACTGGCATTTTTGCAGCAAGAGTTTTATTTTTGTGACGAAAAGGCCAAGGCGAGCCGTAGCAGTTTGAACCAGGCTATTCAGGATTTTGAGGATGCCCTGCGGTGCCTTAAAACTGTGGAAAACAAGGTATTATACCAGGCAGCCGAAACCACCCACCTTACCCGCCCTGAAAAGAGGATGCAGGGCTTCCCCAAGGACGCTTTCCACCAGGCTTGTCATGCCCATCGTACCAGAATACAGAATCACCTCCGTGTTCCCGGCATGAACCCGCTTGAAACAGCCCTCTATGAGTTGCGGTTTGGCAATATGGCTACGGCTACAAATAGTTATTTAAATAAACAAAAGTCGGCATTATCGAAGTAAGACTTTTTCAATCCTCCATTAAAAAAGGGCAGTCCAGATTTCTGGACTACCCTACAAAATAATCAGATTATGCGGTTTTCAAAAGCAGACTTCCATATTCCCTGGAAATCTTATCAGCCAGTTTCTGGTTGAAATACCCAAGTTCATCGTTATCGAGCCAATTCCAGTAGAAATCGCAGTCCCCAGCATACTCCTTCCCACCTAGAAAAACTTGATAACCACGGACTCCAGCCTCCATCTCATCCTCAACCATTGTGATGAGTACATGCGGGTATTGTACCGATAAAGACAGGAACATTTTTTCCGAAATGCGAGCCTCGGTTCCAAAAGAAACTTTGTTGGCATCAAGCCGCTCAACTTCCATTTCTACTTTTTCCGTTCCTTCACCAACTCGGATAAAAGACTGTCCATTATGTCCTATAAGAACATCCGACCAAAACGCATCCAAAGCAGATGCATTACCGTTACATTTTATGACATAGCAGTAAATAGGCGCGATCATAAAATTCCTCCAAAAAAATAAAATTCGACTTGGACTTTTAGGGGTACCCCACTATTCCTAAGCCTATCAATAATATATTGCCGGTATATCAAAAAGTCAACAATTCTTTGTATTATAAGGAATTACGAAATATGGTCAATATACTATTTCTTATTTTTTATTGACATACTTGAAATTTTTTTTTATAATTTCTTTGTAGCCTAGTGGTTCTTATCAAAGAAATAGCCAATAAACTATTCAATATAAATGTGAATTACTAGGCTACATTTTTCCTTAGTAAACTACTCATATATTCATTCCTGGAATTCAAAAAAATCCTATCATATTTTCACATATACGCCCCTCTTATGGCAAATGAAAAGGTTGCCAAAGTAAATAAGCATCGGAACAAAGCGGCGGCAAAAATCTATTAGGATCACGTCGCCAAACGGATACTCAAAGAGGCTGGGGATAAAATGGAAACCCTATCTATAAATAGTGCATGAGTTGTCACGAGTTTCCATAACCGATCACTACAGCCCATCACAGTACAAAACAATTTATACTATTTGTTGACATTGTGTGTTTTATATGATATTATATACGTATAGACAATATTGAAGTATAAATGTATTTTTCAGCCTTCAAAAAAAATATTAGAGGTGGCTTTATGAAGAATTTACTGGATCAGAATTCTGAGTGCAAAAGAAGTGATGGTGCAAAACAGTACATCACGCGAAAGTATATCGCTAAATTCTTTGGGTTTAGTATTTCCTATTTTGACCGTAAACTCCGGAAATTAAAAAAAATAGTAAAATACGAGGTGAGATTTGGGAACCGTGTGCACTTCGATTCTGAGGTAATCGAAGTAATTAAATTTTTAGGCAAAGCAGAAGCGAGGCAAGTAAAAAGTGCAAAATCTTCTATTCGAGTGATTAAAACATCCTCGCCGCAGAATGTGCAGAGTATTACCTCATTCTTGGATAAAGCACAGAACATTACCCCGGGGATTTTTCCTATTGGATATTTCCCCCTCCCTATTTCACCATATCCATATATACCTGGTCCCGGTTTTGCCATGGGACAGGGAAATATTTCCCCTAAAACCGACGAAGTCAAAGATCCCCCAAGTATCCTCTGCACGGACAAAGATGGTAAATCATTTGTTTTTCCGAATACACAGAACGATGGTAATGGACCAACGCCATTTGATGTTGGTTCTAGTGATAAGTTTTCACCTTTTGTTGGTAATGGTATTAATTCTTTTGACATTAACTTGGGCTAAGATAAGTTCAACCGATAGGGCTGTGCAAGCTTCTGGTGGTAGTAGTATCACTTTATTAACGTCCGTATCTCTCTATCACTACCCTCACTCGAATGTAAAACAGGCATTTTTTCCAGAGTTAAGCTCCCCCTCACGCTATTCCGTACACGCTTTTGAATAAAATTGCTGCCATTGAACCAATTCGCATGAGCGAATATAGCGGTAAATTCAGGTGACAATAATGGAATAAATTGCGGGTCAATGCTAAACTCCTGCGGTGTTACGGTTTGGGTAAGATAGCAGGATAAAAGCGGTATTAGTTGAATAAACAATTGGGGTACGGTCAGGCGAAAAATCACAAGACCAAGATATTGTTTTTTCCGGCCTAAAAGATTAAATTGAAGATTAACCCCGTATCTGCCATTGGTCGATTCAAGCGTTATAAATGACCTTTGGTTCCCTTTATATTCTCCATCAGGCCGGTAAATGCGCCTGAAATCATTCGATTGCCAAATGTTATACCCTATCTGTGTAAAGCCGCTGTTATTGAAAATAAACGGATTGCAGGAAGTAAACATATATTTCAATTCCAGTGAGTATATTCTAAAATCAGTCATTTTTATATATTTGCAGAACACATTTTCCTGAATAAGCTTTGTTAATACGGTGCATATTTGATATACCAGCGGTTCAAAATAATTAAAAAACACCCCTGATATGATTAATATCCCGGTATTACCGAATATATCAATATGACTATTAAGTTGACTCCCTGTTTTCCTGTATGATATAATTATGAGATAGGGGAAAAGCGATGGCACAACAAGCAGCATTGACGTTATTACAATTCCAGGAGCGCTTTAAAGATGATGAAGTA
>BOAV01000080.1 GCA_026002045.1 Spirochaetia bacterium
TATGTGATACATCAGCGTACTCACATTATGTTCTTTATGGATGATCTCACTCATCCTTCTAGTATATTCTTACTTTCAGCCGCGGCAAGCCGCGGGGTATTAAACCGTATAGGCTTCGCCTAATAAACATGAAAAACTGAACTTGTTTTTTTTATCCGGTTCAGGCATAGTACATTCACCATGCCCATAAAGATACCCCGAGCCCTGCCCGCCTATAGGGCCCTCTGCGAAGAAAATGTTTTTATCATCACCCCCGACCGGGCGGAACACCAGGATATCCGGCCCCTTAAGGTGGCGATTGTGAACCTGATGCCCACCACGGTGGACACGGAGATCCAGATTCTGCGGCTCCTGGGTAACAGCCCTTTACAAGTCGATATCACCTTTTTACGGATGGGGAGCCACGAGTCCCGAAACGCCCCGCCGGGGCATCTGGAAAAGTTTTACATCAATTCCCATGAGATCCTGGATCAGCGTTTTGACGGGCTTATCATCACCGGGGCGCCGGTGGAAACCATCCCCTTTGAGGAAGTGGATTACTGGGATGAACTGGCGGAGGTGATCGACTATTCCGCGAAAAATGTCTGGTCCGTGCTGCACATTTGCTGGGGCGCACAGGCCGGGCTTTATCGCCGTTACGGGATAGAAAAGCAGCCCCTCAAGCAAAAACTCTTCGGCATCTTTCCCCACCGGATAAACGAGCGCCATGCCACCCTGTTCCGGGGCTTTGACGATGAATTCCTCGCCCCCCAGTCCCGGCATACCTCCAGCGACCGGGACGCCATTGCCGCCTGCCCCGCCCTGATGATCCAGTCGGAAACCGCGGAAACCGGGGTGTTCCTGGCCACCGCACGGGAAGGCCGGGAAATCTACGTCACCGGCCACCTGGAATACGATCCCCTGACCCTGGACCGGGAATACAAGCGGGATCTTGCCAAGGGACTCCCCATCGCCATCCCCAAAAACTACTACCCCGGGGACGATCCCTCACAGGCCCCGGTGGTCCGCTGGCGGGCCCACGCCCACCTCTTTTTCTCAAACTGGCTTAACTACGTGTACCAGGAGACCCCCTTCAATCTGGAAGATCTGTAAACAGAAGAAATTTAACCACAAGCCGCCCTATGGGCGGCACCACACGGACCACACGAAAACTTGACCCCATAGGCTCTTTAGCATATCCTATATATAGAGGAGAACATTATGGACTTAAAGGGTTCAAAAACCGAAAAGAATTTACAGGCCGCCTTCGCCGGGGAATCCCAGGCGCATACCAAATATCTTTACTACGCTTCCAAAGCTGAAAAAGAGGGCTACGTGCAGATCGGCGCCATTTTCCGGGAAACCGCGGGAAACGAAAAGGAACACGCCAAGATTTGGTTCAAACTTCTCCACGGGGACGAGGTGCCGCCCACCGTTACCAACCTGAATGACGCCGCTTCCGGGGAAAACTTCGAGTGGACCGACATGTACGCCGGTTTTGCCAGTGACGCCAAGGCCGAGGGTTTTACCGAGATTGCCGCCCTTTTTGAAATGGTGGGCAGGATCGAGAAGGAACACGAGGAACGGTACCGCAAGCTCCTTGCCAATATCAAAGGGGATTTGGTCTTTTCCCGTGAGGGCGACCAGGTTTGGCAGTGCGCCAACTGCGGCCACATCGTAATCGGCAAAAAAGCCCCCGATCTCTGCCCGGTCTGCAAGCATCCCAGGGCCTACTTCCAGATCAAGCCGGGTAATTACTAGAATATGAAATCTTCCCTTTCACGCTCCCAAGCTTGGGAGCTTCTTAAACAATACAACAAGGACCCCTTTCACCTTCAGCATGCTCTGACGGTTGAGGGGGTGATGCGCTGGTACGCCGGGGATCTGGGCTATGGAGATGAAGCGGATTTCTGGGGCATCGTGGGGCTCCTCCACGACATTGATTTTGAGGAATACCCTGACCAGCACTGCATCAAGGCCCCGGAACTGCTGCGCTCCGGCGGCGCGGACGAGGCCCTTATCCACGGGGTGTGCAGCCACGGCTATGGGCTTACGGTGGATGTCAAGCCGGAGCACGAAATGGAAAAGGTCCTCTATGCGGCGGACGAACTCACCGGGCTTATCTGGGCGGCGGCGATTATCCGGCCCTCAAAAAGCGTGATGGACATGGAAGTAAAGTCTGTTAAGAAAAAATACAAGGCCGCCAATTTTGCCGCCGGCTGTTCCCGTGAGGTAATTGAGAAAGGCGCGGCCATGCTGGGCTGGGAACTGGACAAGCTTATCGAAAAAACCATCCTGGCCATGCGCTCCTGCGAGGCGGATATCAACGCCTTTATGGAGAAGCTCACCTGAACAATAAAGCGGTGATAGCGATGTCAGGCGGGGTGGACAGTTCCGTCGCCGCAGCTCTTATGCTGAACTCAGGCTATGACTGCATCGGGATTACCCTTAAGCTCTACACCGGTGACGACATTGTCCCCATACACCGGGGCTGCTGTTCCCTGGAGGATGTGAACGATGCCCGGAATGTGGCGTTCGCTCTCAACATGCCCCACTATGTGCTTAACTTTACCGAACCCTTCCGGGACGAGGTGATCCGCCGCTTCATCGACATCTACGAGAAGGGGGGAACCCCCAATCCCTGTATCGACTGTAACCGGTACATCAAATTTGAACGGCTGCTGTACCGGGCTCAGCAGTTGGATTTTGATTTACTGGTAACCGGCCACTACGCCCGGATCGAAAAGGACGGGGCAAGCGGCCGCTGGCTGTTGAAAAAAGCGGCGGACGCCAAAAAAGATCAGAGCTATGTGCTTTACTGCCTGACCCAGGAACAGCTTGAGCGGACCCGGTTCCCCTTGGGGGACATGACCAAGGATCAGGTGCGGGAACTTGCGGAAGAACGGGGATTTATCAACGCCCAAAAAAAAGACAGCCAGGATATCTGCTTTGTCCCGGACGGCGACTACGGCCGGTTCATGGAAACCCGGACAGGGAAGCAATACCCATCAGGAAACATCATTGACTATCAGACAGGGGAATTGCTGGGCACACACCGGGGGATAGTCCGCTACACCATCGGCCAGCGCCGGGGCCTGGGAATCGCCCGGAATGAACCCCTGTATGTGGCGGCAAAATCCGTGGCGGACAACACCATCACAGTGGGGCCTGACAGCAGCCTCTACTCAAGAACTTTCACGGCGGAGGCCCTCAATCTTATTGCCTGTGACCGCATCGAAAAGCCCCTGCGGGTAAAGGTTAAGACCCGCTACCAGCAGCAGGAACAGTGGGCCGCGGCGGAGCAGACCGGCAGCGACACGCTCCGGGTGGAATTTGATAAACCCCAACGGGCCATCACCCCCGGGCAGGCGGCGGTTCTCTACGACGGGGATGTGGTTGTGGGGGGCGGAACCATTAGCGCCGCCTGTTACCACTCCGCTTCACCATAATTGGCAGCTTTGGGCGGCTCATTATCGGTGGGAACTCCATCATAATTATCAACCTGGGGCTGCTTATCGCGGATCAATTCAAGCAGACCGGCCTGATCAAAAAGCTTGGCCAGGGCAGCCGCCTGTTCGCGGGTAAAGTACATAAATACAGCTATCGAATCAAGCTTGCTGCTATCATCATTCTGGCGGGTCGATTCTTCTATTGCAGAATTCTGGCTTACAGTAAAGTAGGGAGTTTCTTTGCCCCTTGTACCCTGGAAACTGTAACCCAACTCAAAAAGCGGGAGAGAATTACCTACCTGCATAAATTTGCCATGGGACCATTCCAGTTTTCCCGTGAATTTTCCGTAGACACGCCGGGTCCTGGAGAACTTCCCCTCAAGTTTTTGTGCGTTATAATCTGCATTGTAGGATTGGAGGGCTTTGATAAAAAGCTCCCGGCCTTCCTGGTTCCAAAACTGACGATAGGTGGTGGCTTGAGTCCGGAAATTAAGGACCACCTCATTATAACGGGGTCGAAACTCCACCTCAACTTCAAGCTTATTCAATCTTCCCAAAAAGGTCTTAAATTCCGCCTCTATTGTTCCTGCCGTAACGGGCTCCATATCGGCGACCATGTCGGGATAGCGTATTTTGGGATCCGTCGTTTTACAGGAAAAATTCCAAAAAACGGAAACCAGGACGAAGAAAATAATTATTGGCTTTTTCAAACGAACCTTCCTTATACTTTTATAACAAATAATATCATAAAAAAATACACTTTTTCATGGTTTTTTCAAAATTTACAGGGCGCCAGGCGCCATTTCTTTACTTTATTTGAGGAAAAACAGAATCGCAAAAACTACCGTAGAAAACATGAAACACACCAGTGCGAAATTCATAAGCTTATTATTTGAAAGTGTCATACAAAACCCCCTGCTTCATCGCCATTAATCAATATCTCCCTTCCTCCTTCTATCCGTGCCTCCCCACGGGCACGCAAAGGCATAATCGGGGGTCCTGTCAGGGGAATTCATGCCCCGCAGGCGGGTCACGAATTCCCCTTGTCGCTTTCGCGACACTGGACCCCCCGCCGCCGTTATCCCCAGCGTGCCCATTACAAACTCCGGTTGCAGGGGGGCTGAACTGGTTATGGGGAAACGCTTTGTTGGTATCAGGCACCCCTGGTCCCGAAGGGCTCTTCTCTTCCCCTTTGCGCGCCTTCGTGTCCTTGGCGGTTAAATTCCTCCCCCGGCCCTGTTTACGAATCAGACTTTGGATGGGTAAAAAATAAAATTAAACGAAGGACAGATCCCAAGGCAACAAGAGCGAAAGCAACTAAAAGAAGTATATCCATTTTTAAGGCCCCCTCAAAAAAATATAAGCGGCAAGAAGAAAACCGGCAATACCGCACAATTCAGCTAAAACAGTCAAACAACCCCGTAGAACAAGTGCGCTATTAGTCCTTTTTTTTCTCTTCCTCATACCTTACTATTATTAATTTACCCCGGCCCGGAAGTCAATATCTCCCTTCTTCCTCCTTCTATCCGTGGCTCCCCACGGGCACGCAAAGGCATAATCGGGGGTCCTGTCAGGGAATTGCATGTCCTTCTGCGAAGGCCACGCAATTCCCTGACACCCCCCGCCACCGTTATCCCCAGCGTGCCCGTCACAAACTCCGGTTGCAGGGGGGCTGAGCTGGTTATAGGGAAACGTGGTTAAATTCTTCTTTCCTTCGTCCGTGGGGGGAGGCAAGTAGGCGGCTTGTGGTTAAATTCCTCTTTTCCCCTGTTTACGAATCAGACTTTGGACAAGCTATATTCTTAGTAAGACTTTTTTGGGAGTAGTTGAATTTTTAGGAAAGGCTGTTATTTCTAACCCCATACCCAAACTATCTAAATAGTCAATGAGTGTTGAAATTCGTATGTCCTTACGGTTTTCTATTTTAGAAACAGCAGTTTGTGTAAAATTTGCCACTTCAGCCTGCTTGATTCCGGCATCACTCCGTAATTTACTTAAACGAATATTCAAACTATCCCTCAGAGCGAGTTTTTGAGCCCGGGTTAATTGATCCGGTGTCAATAATGAAGCTAATTCGTTAATTGAATGTAATTTCTTTGCCATCATCATCCTCCATCACCCTTTTTCCCGATATATTGTTTATATATCTGTTCAGCCTGATTAATAAGATTTTTATAAAAGCGTTTTTCATCTTTGCCCTTTTTATCTCCACCAATAAGAATAACAGCCCTTTGCCCTTCGTCAAAAAGAAAAGCAATTCTAAATACATGTGTATCTGTTTTTGCCCGAAGCTCCTTTAAGTTCCTGATTTTGCTGCCTTTAAGTGTATCGGCATAAGGTCGAGCCAAATTAGGACCGTATTCTTGCAGCAAAAACATTCGACCGGCTATCACAACCTTATCGTTATCCGATTGTTGCTTGAGCCATTCCTTAAACTCATCTGTAAATTTGACTTCCCAACCTGTCATACTTCAACATATGACGTATTGTTCATATTGTCAAGCAGAATAGCCACCAAAGGAAGATGATGGATAAGCCAAGTCCCGAAGGGGTCTTCTCTTCCCCCCTGCAACCGTGCCTCCCCACGGGCACAGACTCCGGTTGCAGGGGGGCTGAGCTGGTTATAGGGAAACGCTTTGTTGGTGTCAGGCACCCCTGCATTCCCCCGTTTTTCCTTCAAATTTCTCTCCCTCATTGATCCGCCACCCATGCGAGTGCCCTATATAATGCATGAAAAAGCGGCGAAAAACCCACATCTTTGACAAAATGTTCAAGCAGTTGATGCACCTGTCAAAAAAGGCGGTGATCCACTTCATCAACGGGTTGTTTGGGGTGGACCATCCCCTGAACAGCCCCGTGAGCTACCCCGGTACCGAGTATGTCACCCCGGACTGGCGGCGTTATGTGTCGGATATGGTGATCATCATCAGGGACTGCAAGTACCAGCTTGAAGCCCAGATCAGCAATGACCTCAATATGGCGCTCCGGGTGTTCCGGTACGGGTTTGAGGAGAGCCTGCGGTCCCGGAGCCTTGCGGATGACGGGGAAATCACCCTGCCCTTCCCCCAGGTGCGGGTCATCTATTGGGAAACGAGCCGAAAAACTCCGGACACGCTGACCGTAAATTTGGTTTTCCCCGATGGGACACGGCACAAGTATGAGGTGGATGCCTTCAAGTTTCTGGATCACAGCATTGCGGAGCTGGAAGAGCGGAACATGAGCATCCTGCTGCCCTTTTACGTGCTGAAACTACGGAAACAGGTAAAAGCGGCCAAAACCGGCAGACGGCGGCTGGAACTGTCGGAGGAGATGCGGGATATCATCGATAACCTGGAAGCCACCGTCAAACGGAGCGCCGGGGCAGGGGTATTGGACAAAGAAGATACCCTCATGGTACTTAATGATCTGAATCAGTTGTATCACGAACTATATAATGGCTATAATGAATTCAGGAGGACGGATGAAATGCGGTTCGAAAAGTATGAACATCCTATAGAAGGGTTGAAGCGAGAGTTGAAGCGTAAGGCGATTCGACAAGGGCTGCGGGAAGGACGGCTGAAGGGACGGCAGGAAATTGCCCTGAAAATGAAGGCTGATGGTCTCCCGGCTGAAAAAATAGCCGCATATACCGGTCTTTCCCCTGAAAAAATCGAAAAGCTCTAGCCTTTACTTCCCCCCTGCAACCGTGCCGTCCCACGGGCACAGATACGGTTGTGGGAGGGCGGCGCATTGCCGCTTCCATCGCCCGCCCCCAGCCCCCCTGCAACCGTACAGTCCCACGGGCACGCAAAGGCATAATCGGGGGTCCTGTCAGGGAATTGCATGTCCTTCTGCGAAGGCCACGCAATTCCCTGACACCCCCCGCCACCGTTATCCCCAGCGTGCCCGTCACAAACTCCGGTTGCAGGGGGGCTGAGCTGGTAATAGGGAAACGCTTTGTTGGTGTCAGGCACCCGAAGGGCTCCTATTGATGGTCAAGTTTAACCCAAGCCCCTCCCCGGATTTAAAAACCGCGAAGGCGACAAAGGAAGATGAGGGATAGCCTGGTCCCGAAGGGCTCTTCTCTTCCCCTTTGCGCGCCTTCGTCGCCTTGGCGGTTAAATTCCTCCCCTTCCCTCATAATTCGTGGATTTTTCGTGTAATCCGTGGTCCTCTTCGTCTTTCAAGCCCCCGACACCATTTACCGTAAACTATTTCTTACCGGTAAAGGCATCGGCCATGGCTTCGTGAAGTTTCTGTGCTTCATCGCTCATACCATCATGCAGCAAGAGGGCATGGGTGGCATTCCCTATGGCGACCATATATTTTTCTATGTGATGAAGATCATTTGTCTTTATCTTATGGTTTTGGTAAATGGTAAAAATAACCCCAATACCCGTACATAAGGCCACCACCGTTTGAACTGAAAGCAGTTGATCGAGTAGTGTGTTCATGGCATCCTCCTCTATTAATTTACCCCGGCCCGGCCCGGAAGTCAATATCTCGCCCCAGCCCCCTGCAACCGTGGCTCCCCACGGGCACAGACACGGCGGCGGGAGGGCGGCGCATTGCCGCTTCCATCGCCCGTCCTCGAAACTGCGAACCTTCGGTTCTCAGTTTCTGCGGGTTCGCGATGTTCAGCGGCAACGCACCGCCCTCCCGCCGACTGCCCGTGATCGTTTGTTACAAACTCCGGTTGCAGGGAGGCTGAGCTGGTTATAGGGAAACGTGGTTAAATTCTTCTTTCCCCTCTCCCTCCTCCTTCCTTCGTGTACTTTGTGTCTTCGTGTGGTTAAATTCTTCTTTCTTCTGTCCGTGAGGTCACAAATAAAAAAGGGCCGCCCGGTTTTCCCGGACAGCCCCCATTTACCGTTTAATAAATACCGAAGTATTTCCGGATTTTAGTGAGTCAGCTTAAAGGTCTTCGACCTTATGTAGGTATTACCATCATACGTCACAGCTACCTTGGCTGTTGTGGACGTGAAGTATGGATCAGTTTTGAGTGCAAAATTCTTACTTATTGCACTACCACTAAGAATCATCCCAGTTAAACCAGTGGTAGCAGTAGTGTTAGACAGCGAGCCATAGACATCCGTTACTTTAGGGTCAAGCAAAGAGACGACCTCACTACCGTTCTTCAGAAGGTAAGCATTTAAGGTACTATTACCGTGACTGATGGAATTGGGTTCCGTACCAGTCCATGAATCGGCAGTGTCGAACACAATCGTGTAAACGTCCGCCGAGGCGCTGTAGTCAGCGCATCCAGTAAAGACCAGGCCCAATACCAGTGCAAGGGCCAAGATTCCTGCAAAAAGCAATTTGTTTTTCATAAAATCCTCCATGAGAGTATTTTGTAGGGGCCATGCCCCCACAGGCCGTCCGGAAATAAACCCGGACAACCTTCATCGGGTCGATTTAGAACGCCACCTTCAACCGAAGGGGAACGCTAAAGGCAAAAAAGCCGGTTTGATTATTGGCAAAAGTGCCAGTCTGAGCGGCAAAACCGGTCGGAGCAGTATAACCAGACTGGGTAGAACTATATTTTATGGTCGTACTGTCAATATCGAAGGCAAGGCCGCCCTCAAGGGTCACAAAGCTGTTTATGGTATACGCCGCAGACACTGCGATCCTGAGCTGCTCATGGGCACGTTCGGTAGTCACCGCGTAGGTGTTGGCGGGAACAGAAACACCAAATTGCGCCTCAGGAGTGGTATCGTTTACGTATTTGTAAGTACCAAAACGGTTTCCAAGCTCAAAAATACCGGTTAAGCTGTCGGTGATCTTGTACTTGGCGACCAAGGCGTTATACATGGCAAAGTAAGAATCTTCATCCCCGGGCCCATCTATGGTACCACCCAAACCTCTGTATACTTTTGTGGTATTATAGGGGTCGCCATCGTCCTCATATTTGACGGCGGCAAAACTGAAGTTGTTGTTGAGCCCAAGGGTAAGCTTATCGATGCCGGTGTAGGAAACGCGGAGATCAATACCGCTTCTGAAAGGATTAATATACTCCTGCGAAACCGTAGCCCAAGCGGGCTTCCCTGTTGTTGTATCACCAATAGTATCTTTTTCCTCGGCCAATACGAGTCCGGAATATCCGACGCTCAGGCCCAAGCCCTTTACCGCAGTAAGCTGGAGGTATGCGCCAAAGGAATTCCAGTACCTGCCTTTATGATCGGGCTGGGGAAATTGGGTGCCGTCGGTGTCGGTGTCGTAACCGGCGATCTTGTAGATCAGGTCAAAGTTTAAGGCATCGGCAATGGCAACGCCGGATACCCGGATACCCGCGTTAACTTTGTTCCAGGAATAGCTGCCATAGACAGGATAAGTAGCCTCAGGAACAGCAGGAGCGGAGGGGCCGCTAATGCTCGTGGGAACACCATAAATACCGCCGGACAGGTCTATGTAGATGGGCTTGAGGTCAATTTTTGCCGCCACAAAAGCCTGGCTCCAGGCCGGGTTGGCCCCTTTCGCAAGGTTGTTAATATCCTGGGCGCTAAAAGCACCACCGGCTAACACTCCCCCGATGCCGTTGTTATACAGCAGGATACCGTAGTTATCTTGCTTGAGGGTGTTAAAATCGGTAAGATTTTGAAGGCGGTCAACCTTGCCCCGATCCGCCACATTGGTAAGAATACCGGTTACTTTGCCAACCTTCCCGCTGAGGGTAAAATCACCAATCGTGGCAGAAAGAAGGGTCGTGGCTGTATCGTTACCATTCAAGAAACCCGCATCAGGGTTAGCCCCCGCTGCAGTCGGCTGGACAGTCCCATCCGAAACGGCGAAGAGATTATCAGCCTTAAACTGAATATTGGCGGCAAAATTCCCATCGGGGTCGGTATAGCCCACCACGAGCCGCACCTCAGGCTGCTTCCAGAAGCTTCCACTGAAAAACTGGAAGGCAGAGGCGCCCGCATAATTGGCATTGGCCGGGTCTGCGGAATCGCCTATCGGCACTTGCAGCTTCAAAAATTCAGGGGCGATGTTTGCAGCACTGAAACTTGCCTTAAACTGGGCAAATACAGAAACTGACAATACAGTGAATAAGACTGAAATAGCTATGAGCTTTTTCATATCTCCTCCTTAAACTGACAAGAAGGAAATAACCAACGGTTACTCAGCTCCTTCTTTACTTTATAGTAAACAATATAGATTTTATCCGATTTTATTTTTTTTGTCAACATATTTTTACTTTTTTTCCAAAATTTGTAACTATTTCGGGAGAAAGGGGATTAACCACAGACCACACTGACCCTCACGGACAAAGGAAGAGGAATTTAACCTCGAACCACACGGATAATAAGGAAGAAATCAACAACCCCGCCGCAAACGGCTAAACTTGACCCACAGAATGAAGAATAATTAACCACAAAGGGCACAAAGGGGAAGAGGCTCACACGGAGGCACGGAGACACAAAGGAGGAGGAGGGAGAGGGGAAAGAAGAATTTAACCACGTTTCCCTATTACCAGCTCAGCCCCCCTGCAGCCGGAGTTTGTAACGGGCACGCTGGGGATAAAGGCGGCGGGGGGTCCAGTGTCGCGAGAGCGACAAATGGGATTCGTGACCCGCCTGCGGGGCATGAATCCCATGGACAGGACCCCCGATTATGCCTTTGCGTGCCCGTGGGGAGCCACGGTTGCAGGGGGGAAGAATTTAACCACGAACCACACGGACGGCCCGGACAAAGAAAACCAACAAAGCGTTTCCCTATTACCAGCTCAGCCCCCCTGCAACCGGAGTTTGTAACAAACGATCACGGGCAGGCGGCGGGAGGGCGGTGCGTTGCCGCTGAACATCGCGAACCCGCAGAAACTGAGAACCGAAGGTTCGCAGTTTCGA
>BOAV01000081.1 GCA_026002045.1 Spirochaetia bacterium
CTTTTGGTATAATAATCGGCTGTGCTTCCAGTTCATCTAATTCAACCTTGGTGAAAGAAAGAGAATGGCAAAAATGGCAAGAACAACGAGAACGGTTAGGGGAATGGGTCATTGCTGACCAAGGAATATATGTCTTTGACGATGAGCTTGACGAATTTGAGAATGATGTTGATGAAAAAATTTTGGCTGGCTGGGAGATGGTTGAAGATGTTGATATTAAAAGAATGACCCCAATATATTTTAAAAATACTTTAGATGAAAATATGCACTGGCTTTATCTTATAAAGAATCAAGATGGATTTTATTATAGGATTAACGTCTATTTTCTTTGGGAAAATGATGATGAACATTTTATAGGAATATTGTTTAATAAGGGTGACCTTGATAATCAAATTAAAATTGCCCAAGAGAATGAAAAAAAAGCTAGAGAAGAAGCAGAACGAAGACAACGGATAGCTGAATCAGTGCGCCGTGGTGGGGCGGCAATGCAACGATTGGGTGAGAATATGCAAACGCAAACTAAACGGCGACATTAATTAAATGGAGGTTATTATGGATGAAGTTCTGCAAACAAAGGCTCCCGATGAAATGTTTTGTCACGCCTGTGGAACAGTAATAAAACGCGAAGCAGAAATTTGCCCTAAATGTGGTGTTAGGCAAATTAAAGACAATAACAAAATGGCAAATACGATCAACATATATGTAATAATAGGTGTTATTGTAAGTGTTTTATTTACAGTAATTTTAGGATGGATATATTTTTTGATTATGGCCTCTCTATACCCTGATGAACAGCCGTTAAAGAAAGGGCGAAAAATTACGGGGATATTGAGTATTATATGTCTAATTGCCGTTCTTGTTGTTAAATTATTAATAACTACCGGAAGCGTTCTTTCAGTTAATTATATGATGAATACATTTAATAATATGATGAATAAGGGTGGAGAATCACAAGTAGCTGTTACTGATTCGACTAGCTCATATATGGGGACCCGGCCCGTATATGCCTGGTATAACCTGATCGGTCCGGTGACCACCCCTACAAAGGACCCAAATGTCACTGTCACCGTTGAGGTACAAATCGGTTATGATGATAAAAATGGTAATGCTGCGACGGCATCAAATATTAATGCCTATCAGCTTGAACTGCGGGATTTTGTGCGTAGATATTTCAGCAGCAAGACTCAGGCGGATCTTCTTCCAGAGAACGAACTGCGGTTGAAGAATGAAATTCGGGAGCGTCTTAACACCGAGATACTGGATATCACCAAGGCCCGGCAGATAATGTTTACTAGATTTGATGTAATTGAAATGAAATAAAAAAATATAAATATATTTACCCCACTATCCCTGGCGAGGTAAATTGGTTAATGGTGGGGGAAACTGCGTTTAACGAGGCTGTCGGAAAAGTCATTCTGCAGAAAAAATACGTTTCTAAATGAGTGTTTTATAGTAGTTTTATGGCATGAAATGAGGGTAAAATTTTGCATGAAAGGGTTTTTCAGTAGTCTCAACATACAGTTTGCGTTGCGCCGCAGTAGCGGCTCGTAAACCTTTTATATTATGCGAAATATTTTTTGAATTTTTTATATAAAATTAAATAAAACTCTTGACAGAGTATACTTAATATGTATATATTATAGTAAATTTTAAGGAGGACATTATGGTACGATATATTTTTTCATTGGTTTGTGGGATGCTGTCTATAACATTTATTATTCTGGTAGCTGGTCAACCGCTTTATATGATATGGGATTTTCCCAGTATAATAGTTGCGAATATATGTCCATTTGTATTAATGTATATATTAAACGGAAATAATGCTTTAAAGATGGCTTTCTGTGCTCCTTTTAAAAAAGAAAATGATAAAGAAAGTTTGCTAAATGCAAATGAATATTTTAAAACTTTAAATAAACTAACATGGCGATTTGTAATTGCTTTATTTATAATTGGTATAATGGGAATGCTGAGAAACATAGAGGATAAAGCCGCGATCGGTCCTAATCTTTCTATGGCATTGGTGATAATAGTATATGCTGCGTTGGAAAATGTTTTATTAATAATACCCTTTGAAATATTAATAAATAAAAAATTAAAAAAAATAAAATAATAAATGTAAGGTAGCCGCAGGGGTGACAGGCACTGAATTTCTCTAGTGCCGATATACCCAACCACCATTCAAAAATCCGTATTTTGTCATTTGTCCGGAATGTAACATGATACACCGCCCCATCACCGCATTCCCTTTTCCCCCGCACAAAGCCCCCTAAAAGGCGCTTCCCCATTTACAGACAGAGCCCCCCTGCAACCGGAGTTTGTTACGGGCACGCTGGGGATAAAGGCGGCGGGGGGTGTCCATGGAATTCGTGACCCGCTTGCGGGGCATGAATTCCATGGACAGGACCCCCATCTATTCCTTTGCGTGCCCGTGGGGATGCACGGTTGCAGGGGGGCGGTGTATCATGTTACGGTAAACCAATGTTGAGGAGGCGTCATGTTGGACGAGGTGCGTGAGATTACCGCCCGGGTAAGGGTTTTGCGGGAGATTGAAGAAATATCCGCCGAGGCCCTGGCGAAGGAGCTGGGCTTTGAGCCGGCTGAATACAATGAATGGGAATCGGGGAAAAAGGATTTCCCCATCGGGGTTTTGGTGGAGATTGCCGCCCGGTTCAAGATCGATCTTTCGGAACTGGTCACGGGGAAAAATTCCAACCTTAAGACCTTTTGCCTGACCCGCGCCGGGGAGGCCCCGGAGGTCAGCCGCCGTCCCATGTACGCCTACTGGAACCTTGGCTATACCTTCCACCGCAAAAAGGCGGAGCCCTTCCTGGTGGAGGCAAAGCCGGAAACGGGCACTAAGCCCCTCAGCCTCAACACCCATCCGGGGCAGGAATTCAACTATGTCCTTGAGGGCCGGCTGCTTGTCTCCGTGGGGGGCCACGAAATGGAACTGGGCCCCGGGGATTCCATCTATTATGATTCCAACGAACCCCACGGCATGAAGGCCCTGGGCGGCAGCCGGGCGCGGTTCCTGGCAATGGTGCTGTAAAAAGGAGCGGCTAAAGTGGATTTTTTGAAGAAATACTTGCCCCGGAGCGAGTTTGAATCCTACGAGGATTTTTATCAAAACTATAAAGTCAATGTGCCTGAGAATTTCAATTTTTCTTGGGATGTGATGGACGTGCAGGCGGCGGATCGGCCCAATGACCGGGCCATGCTCTGGACCGATGAACTGGGTGCCGAGGCTGAGTTCACCTACGCCGACATCAAGCGCCTGACCAATCAGGCGGCCAATGTGCTCCTTGCCGCGGGCATCCGCAAGGGCGACCCGGTGATGCTGATCCTCAAGCGCCGCTACGAATACTGGCCGGTGGTGCTGGCCCTCCACAAGATCGGCGCCATTGCCATCCCCGCCACCCATCTCCTCACCGTAAAGGACATCGTGTACCGCTGCGAGGCGGCGGACATCGTGGGCATTGTCTGCGTGGACGATCCGGAACTGATGTACCGTGTGGACGAGGCGGAGGCGAAGCTCAAGGCCAATGCCAAAGCTGCGGGCAAGGCCGCCCCGGCATTACGCTACAAGGCCTTTGTCCGTTCGGTTCACACTCCTGCGGATGCCAGGCCTGATGCAGAAGCGGCCAAGCTTTTTGCAGAACGCATCGGTAGCGCCGACGGTCTGGCCCCTTGGAACGATTTCAACGCCCTCTCGGCCAAGGCTTCGGATAAACTGGAACGGCCCCCAAAGGTCAATACCAACGAAGATATCATGCTCCTCTATTTCACCTCCGGCACTACCGGGATGCCCAAGATGGTCCGCCATAATTTCAGGTACCCCTTTGGGCATATCGTAACCTCCAAATACTGGCACCAGGCCGTCCCCGACGGGCTCCACCTCACCGTGGCGGACACGGGCTGGGCCAAGGCCGCTTGGGGCAAAATCTACGGCCAGTGGATCCTCGGGACGGAGATTTTTGTGTACGATTACGACCGCTTTGTGCCCAAGGCAATGCTGGAGGTTATCACCAAATACAAGCTGACCACCTTTTGCGCCCCCCCCACGATTTACCGCTTCTTCATCAAAGAGGACCTTTCAAAATACGATTTTTCCTCCTTCAAGATGTTCTCCGTTGCGGGGGAACCCCTGAATCCGGAGATCTACGAACAGTTCCTCGCCGCCACGGGGATCAAGCTCCACGAATGTTACGGCCAGACCGAGCTCACCGTGGTAATGGCCACCTTCCCCTGGCTGGAACCCAAGCCCGGTTCCATGGGCAAGCCCTCCCCCGGTTACGACATCGATCTATTGAAGGATGACGGCACATCCTGCGCCATGGGCGAGGAAGGCCAGCTCGTGGTTCGTACCAACAGGATTAAGCCCCTGGGGATGTTCGACGGCTATTACCGGGACCCGGATCTGACCCATACGGTCTGGCATGACGATATCTACTACACCGGGGATGTGGCCTGGCGGGATGAGGACGGCTACTACTGGTTCGTGGGCCGCAGTGACGATGTGATCAAAAGTTCCGGCTACCGCATCGGCCCCTTTGAGGTGGAAAGCGCCCTGCTGGAACACCCGGCGGTGCTGGAATGCGCCATCACCGGGGCGCCGGACCCCGACCGGGGCGCCGTGGTGAAGGCCACGGTGATCCTCGCCAAGGGCTATACGGCTTCGGAGGAGCTCAAGAAGGAGCTTCAGGACCATGTCAAAAAGACCACCGCCCCCTATAAGTACCCCCGGATCGTGGAATTCGTTACGGAACTCCCCAAAACCATCAGCGGCAAGATACGCCGGGTGCAGATCCGGGAGGAAGACGTACAATAATGAGTATAAACGGCGACTATATTTCCCGTTTGACCGGGAACGATTACATCGACATCGCTCTCTACAATAAATTCAATGTCAAACGGGGACTGCGGAACGCCGACGGCACCGGGGTCCTGGTGGGGCTTACCCGGATCGGGGATGTCCACGGGTATATCATGGACGAGGGCGAAAAGGTTCCGGTGGACGGCAAGCTATACTACCGGGGCATCGATGTGGAGGAGCTTGTCGCCGCCGCCGCACGGGAAAAACGCTTCGGCTTCGAGGAGGCGGTGTACCTGCTCTTGTTCGGGATACTCCCCAACAAAAAACAGCTTGAAGATTTTTCGGCCCTCATGGGGAACAGCCGGACCCTGCCCCCGAATTTTGCCGAGGACAGCATCATGAAGCTCCCCTCACGGGATATCATGAACAAGCTTGCCCGGTCGGTACTGACCCTCTATTCTTACGATGAGGACCCGGAGAACCAGAGCCCGGAAAATGTTCTCCGCCAGTGCCTGGAACTGATAGCCCGGTTTCCCACCATCGTGGCCTATTCCTATATGGCAAAGAAACACTATTTCGATCACGAAAGCCTGATCATCCACCTGCCGGAAGCCGCCTGTTCAAGCGCGGAGACGATCCTTTCCCTTATAAGGCCGGATCAGAAATACACCCGCCTTGAGGCGGAAATTCTGGACCTGGCCCTGATCCTCCACGCGGAACACGGGGGGGGCAACAATTCCACCTTTGCCGTCCACTTGGTTTCCTCCGCCGACACCGATACCTTTGCCGCCATCACCGCCGGGATCGAGTCCCTCAAGGGCTTCAAGCACGGGGGGGCCAACATCAAGGTCATGGGGATGATGGAGAACATCAAGAAAAACGTCAAACTCTGGGAGAGTGAAGAGGAAGTATCCGCCTACCTTACCTCGATACTCCGGGGCGAGGCCTACGACGGCTCGGGACTCATCTACGGCCAGGGCCATGCGGTATACACCAAAAGCGACCCCCGTGCGATCCTGCTGCGGGACAAGGCCGCCATCCTTGCGGAAGAAAAGGGCCTGGTAAAAGAATTCAACCTGTACCGGCTCATCGAAACGCTGGCCCCGGAGGTTTTCAGGAAGGTGAAGGGTTCCGACAAGGAAATCTGCACCAACGTGGACTTCTATTCCGGGTTCGTGTACACCATGCTGGGCATCCCTTCGGAACTCTTTACTCCGCTGTTCGCGGTGAGCCGTGTGTCAGGCTGGTGCGCCCACCGCATGGAGGAGATCATCTCCGGGGGCCGGATCATCCGCCCTGCCTACAAATGCGTCCAGCCCCGGCTGGAATATATACCGATGGAGAAGCGGTAGCTATCATGACTAATCTAACATCAAATATTAATTTAGCCAGAAATGTGTATTGACTAATCTAACATTTGATATTAGATTAGTCATGTGGTATATGTACGCCGCCATATAGAAGGGGCGGTCCTGAGGGCCGCCAAAATGTTTTCTTCCCTCATCATTACCGGGGCTCGGCAAGTAGGCAAGACTAGGCTGCTCAAGGAAGTGTACTCCGATCTTCCCTATGTTACCCTGGATGACCCAGTCCAGTTCCGTACCGCCGCCATGGATTCGGGAAGCTTTTTTAACATCAACCCACCCCCGGTGGTGGTGGACGAGATTCAATATGCCCCAGAGCTTTTCCCCCAGATCAAGATAATCGCCGACAGCAGCAGGGAGAAGGGTCTTTTTCTTATGAGCGGCTCCCAGCAATTTTCGTTAATGAATAATGTAAGTGAATCACTGGCCGGGCGCATCGGGGTTCTCAATCTTTTGGGGCTTTCCCTGCGAGAATTGGGGGATATCGATTTTACCCAGCCCTTTTTGCCAACCCGGGAATATATAGAGGCGCGAAAAAAAAAGGACGTTCCCCCGGCTTCAAAGGATGTCTGGTCCATCATCCAAAAGGGGAGCCTGCCTGAAATGCAATATCCTGATACGGACTGGGAGATGTTCTATGCCGCCTATGTTAAAACTTACATTGAGCGGGATGTGCGGCAACTTACCAATGTGGGGGACGAACTTACCTTTTTGCGGTTCATGACCGCTGTGGCGGCTAATTCGGGGATGCTCCTTAATAATGCGTCCATTTCCAGGGAAATCGGAGTAAGCCAACCCACGGTGGAACGGTGGATTTCCATACTCCGCACTTCCAATATCATCTACCTGCTACAGCCTTATTATAATAATGCTCTGAAGCGGGCGGTCAAAACCCCCAAACTATATTTTCTCGACACGGGTCTTGCCTGTTACCTTACCGGATGGAATAATCCCCAAGTGCTGGAACGGGGCGCCGCCGCGGGGAAACTTTTTGAGACCCTTGTGGTTGGAGAAGTTATCAAAAGTTATACCAATGCCGGCCGGGAAGCCCCCCTGTATTTCTACCGGGACAAGGAACAAAACGAGATAGACCTTCTCATTTTTGAAAACGGAACCCTCTATCCGATAGAAATAAAAAAACATGCAAATCCCCAAAGTGATGACATCAGCGCCTTCCGTTATCTTGACAACATACCCGGTGTCGTCCGGGGCCCCGGCGCCCTGATCTGCACCTATGACCGGGACGCCTCCCTGGGGCAGAACACCAGGGTGATGCCGCTGGGGCTAGTCTAATTATTCCTCCTCTTCCTTAACCCTGAACGCCGCTGCCGCCTTGATCACCTCGTCGGCGATCTTGCCACTGATGGGGGCGTAGTGGTCGAAATTCATGGTGAAGGAACCGGTGTCGCTGGTGATTGAGCGGAGATCTATGGAGTAGCGGAGCAGTTCCGCCTGGGGCGCCTGGGCCTTGATTTCCGCGATGCCCCCTACGGAATCTTCCCCGAGGATCTTGCCCCGTTTGCCCGAAAGGTCTGACATCACGTCCCCCAGGTACTTGTCCTCCACAAAGACCGTCAGGTTCATCACCGGTTCCAGCAGGGTAGGGGCGGCCTGACGCATGGCTTCCCGGAAGGCGTTCCGGGCCGCTAACTTGAAGGCCAACTCGGAGGAATCCACCGGATGGTACTTGCCGTCCACGATCTTTACTTCCACGTCCACCGTGGGATAGCCCGCCATGGTGCCGTAGGCCATCCCTTCAATGATGCCCTTTTCAATACCGGGGATAAAGTTCTTGGGGATAGCCCCGCCGAAGATGGCGTTGACGAACTTGTAGTTTTCGCCCCGGGCCAGGGGCGCCAGTTCCAGCAGCACCTTGCCGTACTGGCCGTGGCCCCCGGTCTGCTTCTTGTGGGTGTATTCGGCGCCGGCCTTTTTGGTGATGGTTTCCCGGTAGGCTACCCGGGGAATGTGGGTCTCCACCTCGATCTTCTGGTTGCCCTTGATCCGGTCCAGGATGATGTTGATCTGGAGCTCGCCCATGCCGGAGATCACCGTCTCCTTGGTTTCCCCGTTGAACTGGTAGCGGAAGGTATGGTCCTCGTCTGCGGCCCGGAGGAGGAATTCCCCCAGTTTGTCGTCATCCTTTTTCGCAACGGCGTTCACCGCCACTGAATGGACCGGCTCGGGGAGCCGTAGGTGGAGGAAGTTAAGGGAAGTGTCCCCCTCGCTTATGGTGTCGTTGATCTTAAGGGTGGCGGATTTGGAAACGATCCCCACATCCCCGGCGTAGAGCTCCTTCACTTCCTCAAGCTTTTTACCCACGCAGAGGTAAAGCTTACCTATCCGTTCCTTCTTGTTTTCTGAAACATTGAAGACTTCGCTTTCGGCGGCGAGTTTACCGGTGACCACCTTGATCCAGGAAAGTTTCCCGGAAAATTGGTCGTAGACGGTTTTGATCACCAGGCCGGAAAGGGGCTTGCCGCTCTCGATGGGGATCTCGTGCTCCTTGCCTTCGGTGTCCAGAGCCAAGTCCTTTGCGGTCCGGGGGTCCGGGGCTATATCGGCGAGAAAGTTGAGCAGGGAAACCAGCCCGGAATTTTTGGGGGCAGACCCGGCAAAGGCGGGGATGAACTTGTGCTCAGCCAGGGCTTCGATAAGCCCGGTGTGCATTTCTTCGGCGTCCAGGGAGCCCTTGTCGATGTAGTGCTCCATCAGGTTGTCGTCCCCTTCGGCGGCGGCTTCGATGAGCAGTTCACGGGCGGCAGCGGCGGTTTCCTGGTATTCGGCGGGAATTTCAGCGGCGGTCTCAAGGGTAGAACCATCACCCTGGACAAACCAGGCCTTCTCGTTGAGCACGTCGATAACGCCCTTATAGGCCGCTCCGTGGCCCATGGGCAGGGTGAAAGGCACGGGGCTCACCTTGAATTTTTCCTTTATGTCGGCAAGGGCCCTGTCAAAATCGGTCCGTTCATCGTCCAGATGGGTAACAAAGACCCCCCTGGGCTTCTTGCGGCCCTCAAGGTTCCGCCAGAGCTTGATGGTCTCAATCTGTACCCCGGAACGGCCGTCAATGGTGAGCAGGGCAAATTCCGAAGCCCGGAAGGTCAGGATCACATCCCCCACAAAGTCCGAAGATCCGGGGGTGTCAAAAAGGTTGATCTTCCTGCCGTCCCGTTCTATGTGGGCCAGCGCCGCATGGATGGAAATCTTCCGTTCGATCTCTTCCGGGGTCGAATCCCCCACGGTCTTGCCGGATTCCACGGTTTCCACCCTGGAAATGACCCCCCCTGCAAAGAGCAGGTGTTCAAAAAGGGTGGTTTTGCCGGTTCCGCCATGTCCGGCGATGGATACATTCCTGATCTGGTCCGTTGTGTGACTCATAGGGGCTCCTTTCTATAATATGATGAAACGGGATCGGCGGATTGTCAAGGAAAACTTCGCCATAAGGGAAAGATATTGACTCTTACTTTTTTCTGAATATATGATATTTTTAAGGTACAAGATGAAAAGAAATATGGCTTTGGTGAGCATAATCGGCGCTCTGTTGTTATTTGAACCGGGCGGCCCATTATATGCTCAAACAGGTGTTACGGAATATAAAGTTGCGGTAGACGGCCAGTCCTATGGGCCTTACGATTTAGACACGCTTAAAAAAATGGTGCAGGAAGGTACATTGGCGGGAAATACGCATGTCTGGAAAGCGGGTATGCCGGAATGGGTTCGTTCAGAGACGATTCCTGAAATTGCCGCGTTAATTGCTTCTGTGCCGCGGGAATATAAAGTTGCGGTAGACGGCATGTCCTATGGGCCTTACGGTTTAGACACTCTTAAAGAACTGGCGCAAAAAGGTACATTGACGGAAAGCACGCATGTCTGGAAAGCGGGTATGCCGGAATGGGTTCGTTCAGATACGGTTCCTGAAATTGCCGCGTTAATTGCTTCTGTGCCGCGGGAATATAAAGTTGCGGTAGACGGCCAGTCCTATGGGCCTTACGGTTTAGGCACCCTTAAAGAACTGGCGCAAAAGGGTACATTGACGGAAAGCACGTACGTCTGGAAAGCGGGTATGCCGGAATGGGTTCGTTCAGAGACGGTTCCTGAAATTGCCGCTTTCTTTGTTCCTGCGCCGCCTGCGGAGGATAAGGCTGAGGTAAGTCAACCGGCAGAGACGTTTTCTGAAATTGCCGCTTTCTTTGTTCCTGCGCTGCCTGCGAAAGATAAGGCTGAGGTAAGTCAACCGGCAGGGACGTTTTCTGAAATTGTTACTTTCTTTGTTCCTGCGCTGCCTGCGAAAGATAAGGTTACAGTAAGTCAAGCTGTTGAGTTAGCGCTTTATCAAAGCGACATACGCCTTGAATATGTACCCACATTCAATGGGAATAATAAATTTTCCGGTTATAATCTTTTTGTCCGCAAGAAACCAGGCATGGAGTCTGTATTACTGACTGAACCTAAGGGCGAATATGTGCTTCGTGCAGCGGAATGGAATTCTGTTAATGGTGATGAAATTCGATATGTTGACGGTGAACCGCTTACAGACGAAGATGTACGTTACAGTATTGTAAGTTCTACCCCTGTTCGGGATAGAGAATTCGGCAGCGCATTTAAACTGTTTGTTCCTGATACACTGGTATATGGTAATAGATTAAATGGCATAACTAAAGTAAACACCCAAAACGGACTGGATATAAATTTAAGGACATTTAGTTCTAAAAATACTGATTATATGAGGGGAAGGTTTCATAATAATTTGTTTTCCATAATGGCAGCTGATACCGGGCGAACAGATTATACGCCCTTGCTGTCACGGGAGCCAGTACCAGATTATTTTAATCGTGACGATACCGATGCGGGGGGCTATCAGCAGGAAATAATGCCTGAACAGCCAATACGAAATTTCTATCAAGAGGGCCTCGCCATTCAGCAGCTGGAGGCGCCGG
>BOAV01000082.1 GCA_026002045.1 Spirochaetia bacterium
TATCAAATGCGAAAGCATTTATTCTTGGAACATATCATGGGTTGGATGCGACCCATTTTCAGGCATACCTGGACGAATTTTGCTTCCGCATGAACCGGCGGTTTTTTGCTCCACAGCTTTTTGACCGGCTTTTGTGTGCCTGTTCTTCTACCTCAACCATTACTTACAAAAATCTTGTGGAGACATCTTGATAGTCATATATATCAATATGATGAATCAATGATGTGGCATTTAATGTTTTGGCGGCCTCTAAATCTTGTAACAAGAGCCTGTTGAATGACAGGGCGATTGACGAAATATGATAGCTTGGTTCCATATAAAATCTCCTATAATGGTTTTTCACGGTTATGTCTTAAGAAAAAAGAGGCACAGCTTAAATGCTATGCCTCTTAATGGCGGCAAGGATGGTTCAGGAGAACTTTTTTACTACTCTGTCCCATAGTTTTTTGCCTAGGGCAGCCCCAATAGCAACCGCAAGGGCACGGGCGGCAAATAAAATGATTCGGTCAAGCGGCAACAGTCGGCCCTTCCTTAGTTGTTATATTCACCGGAAATCCGGCCGAACAGAAACCCAACCGTGGCGATAACGATGCCGCCGAGCGTCATGAGTATTGGTTTACCTCTGTTTTTGCCTTTGCATTGGCAGGGTTCTTTCGGCGCAAAGTTTGTTTCAGTCCTTTCCTCGAAATCCGATTCGTCCTGGGCCATTCCTTCATTTTCGTCCATGCTACATATCCTCCAAAGGTTGATTCCGGCAACTTAAAGATTGCCATAGAGGATTATATATATTTGAGAGAAATGATAATTTAATTATTGCTATGTTACATGACTCACTAATAAGGCCCATCGCTTTCTACGGCGGGGGCATTTTTCATATAGCTGTCAGGCGTCATAAAAAAAATCACTTGGACAATAAATTGCCCCCAACAAATTTTATAGTATCTGCACCATAGGTTTGCTCTTCCATACTGATATTTCAGAAAATCTCGCCATTGAGAGCCCGCTTGATTTTTACTTCCGCTGCTTCATCTGACCCCAGCCAGGCAATGTCCATTTCCAATGTCTTTGCGGCAATGAGACACATTTCGGATGTCAAAATGTCTGACGGTATTTCCATAATAGCCAGAAAATTAGTCTTCACCGCTTCAAGACACAGTTCATGTGTCCTCATGGAAACAGGAACATCACCAAGAATAGTCCCCATAAAAGTGTGATCATGTTTTACTGCTTCAAGACACAGCTCATAGGTTTTGAACTTATTTGGTGTTTTAGAAAGGGCATAGCCATCATTCCTGACAGCCTCATGGCACACCTCATAGGTTTTGAACTTTTTGGGTGTTTCAGAAAGGGCACAGCCTTCATTCTTAACAGCCTCATTACACAATTCAGGGGTTTTGAACTTTTTTGGTACATACTTCAATGCTGTTCCGTGATTTTTAACGGCAATCAAACAAAGCTCCATGGTGATCAAGGTATTTGGAATATAGCTAAGGGCTCCGCCATCCTTACTCACCGCATGAAGACACATTTCATAGGTTCGCAGCTTTTGGGGGACATACTCCAATGCCCAATAGCGGCTATCAATTGCCTCAAAGCATAATTCAGAGGTTTTAAGGCGCGGCTTAACAAATCTGAGCGCGGTCCCTTTCTGCCTGACCGCTTCAAAACAAATTGCAGGTGTCTGTTTTTTAATAAGCATGAGGGCATCCCCGTCTTTCTTAACCGCCTCTATACAAGATTGCTCCGTTTGATTTTCTATGGGTAAACCATAAATCCTTGCTGCCTCGCCCAGAAGAGTTTTACGATATTTTTTGCAATATTCCAGTTGGAGCGGATCATTCTTTATGGCTATTTGACAAATCTCAAGCGTCCTAAAAGAAGAGGGAATAAGTGCAAGAAGTCCTATTTTTTGAATCTGCTTCAGGCTTTCCTCGTATGTTTTAGGGATTGGTATATGAATCATGCCGCCCCCCATGTGTCCATAAGTAAGTTTCGATCCCAATACTTTTCATATCCAACTCCTTCTGTTTAGTTTTTGAGCAGTTGCTCAATATTTTCTCTGCATAACCTAAACGCCTTATCAGCATCAACTGACATATGTATTTCATCCTCCAGTTCAACATCGTCAAGCCACAATCGAATAATGGCATACTCGTTTTCACTTTTCTTTTTGTCCAATATTTCTGTATCCTGCCACAAATAGTATTCCAGGGTATTATCTTTCAGATAAATCCATAAATACTCATACTTGTTTTGATGTTCATCAATCTGATAATTCTCATCACACATGCGCTCAAAATGTTCATTTATTTTGATTTGCAATTCATCGTAATTTACCAATTTGCTTTTCTCCTTATTGCAACGCCGCAGCCGCCCGGAAAGAGCTGGCTTCGTATTCAAAATAGGCTTTCCTGTATTAGTCCCTTAACAATTCCGCCTTGGCCATATCTTCAATGGATTTGTCAAAATGGCTGAGCATTTTCGCTGCGAGTATGCGCGGATTGTCCCCGGCCTGTATCGACAGCGCCGCATCTCTTTTTACGGTCAAGAGTTTCCGTTTCCAGGGATCATGTTCGTGAGCGATCAAAGCGTCCAGTATGGTTTTGATGAACGCAGCTTCTTCGCCGTCTATGACAAAGGCAATGCCGTATTCAAACACGTCCCGTGCGGCGAATAACGCGCTGTCCAGTTCCCCCTCAAGGGCAAGGAGACCTTCCCGCCGCGCTTTTTCGGCAAAGGCAAGAGCACGCCGCATAAAACGAATCTCCTCCCGCTCAGGCGGCGGCTCGCGGCCGATTTTATCAAGCGCTTCGTCTATGTCAAAAGAACCGCCTGAGTAATATCCGGCGCAGATGGCGTTTACTTTATTGTCAGGAATGTCAACCATCGAATTCAGCCGCAGCAGCAAATGGCTTGTACTGTCTCCGGCCTGAATGCTATAAATAGCCTCGGCTTGTACCTGTTTGAGTATGCGCCTGTAGGGATCATGTTCCCGCTCAACCAGATTGGAAAGCAGATACTGTACCGCTTCATAATCGGTCCCGTCCAACACCATGCGCAGGCCGGCTTTGAACAGATCGTTGTTTCCCATATCATCCAGCCATTCTTCGAGGGCCAAAAGCCCTTCCCGCCGGGCTTTCTCCGAATACTCAACAGACTTGCGCACGATGTAGTAATAACAGTGGACAAATTCATCGTGGTTGAGTTCATGGTCCGGCATGAATTCATATTCCTGAAGGATGGAAATGTTTTTATTTTGCGTGAATACCGCCGGTATGTCTTTTATGTCCGTTTCGTGAATGTCGATGATTTTTAAGCCGGCAAGGTCCGCGATCCATTCGGGGAGGTAATTGATCCTCGTGTTTCTTATGTTGAGGTTTTCAAGGGTCGCAAGGTTCCGCATACCTTGGGGCAGGGCGGTGATTTTGGTTCCGGACAAATCAAGCGTCTCAAGAGACACAAAGCGGCCTATCCATTCGGGCAGCTCGCTCAAGTTCGTGCCGCCGAGGTTGAGGCTTTTAAGGGCGCTTAGGTTCAGTATACTTGACGGAAACAGGTCGCCGAGCATGGAATTATTCAGATTAAGTGTCTCAAGGGCGGTCAAATCGCCTATCCATTCGGGCAGGTTTTGTATATCACATTGCAGGTATTTAAGGCCGGAACAGGCTCTGATGGATTCGGGCAAATCCCGGGGTTTGCCCCATTTGTAGACCGTCAGTTTTTCCAGCGTACCAAGACGCAGCAGGGGCTGGGCGGCTTCAAGGCAGTTCGTGTCCAAAGCCAGTTCACGTATACGGCGCAGATCCTCCGTGCGGTTTTCAAAGGCGGCAAGGGCATTTGATACACAGGCGGGGTTCTGGCAGTAAAAAGACAGATACCCGCTTTTTTGTATCACCCCCTCAATCTGCTCAATCAGTTCAGCCGTTTGTTCCTCTATGGTGGACTTTCTCAGTTGCGTATCAACAACCGGCTCACCGTCGTCCCGCGCGGCCACAATTTCGCCTGTGTCCTCAAGAAGCCGTATTATAGCAATGATTTTCTGCCGGGCCTCCTCCACGTCTTTGGCCCGTACCGGTCCCATGCAGTCCAGGCGTTCCTTGAGCGCGGCCGCAGCACGTTTGCTCATGTTGCGGAAGATTTTGTCCTGCACATCGGCGTCCGCGCCTTTGAGCGCCATTACCAGTTCAGGGGAATCCACTTCCCGCAAAATCTTCTGAACGGACCGGTCATCCAGAAGCGCGATTTTTTCAAACTGAAAACTGTTGGTTTGTTCCTTGTCCATTGTTATAATTCCTCCATATGTAATGAAAGCCAGCATAGTTCTGTGTATTGTTCTGCGGTAATGGTTTTATCATTTACAAAACAGAGCGCATGGCCGTTTTGACTGACGGCGGCACGGCACAGTTCAACTGTTTTAAGCGCATCGGGAACGTATTCTAATGCCTCCCCGTCTTGATCCAGGGCGATACGGCATAGCTCCGGCGTTTTTAATGGCGCAGAAACATAATCAAGGGCCTCCCAACTTTTTTTAACCGCCGCCGTACAGAGTTCTTTTGTTCGCAGCTCTTCCGGTACATATTCAATCGCATTACCGTCGTTTGTCACCGCAGCAAGACAACGTTCCGGCGTCCGGTATTCCACCGGTATATACTGAATCGCATCTCCCCTTGTATGTAGTGCACTATCGTATAACGCTTCTGTTCTAAGCGCTTCCGGCACATGTTCCAGCGCCCCGCCGCATTGCGCTACCGCCGTGCGGCATAACTCCGGCGTTTTTAATGCTTCGGGAACATACTCAAGCGCCAATCCATTTTGCTTAACGGCAATAAGACAGAGTTCCGGTGTTTTTTCATCGTCAGACAGATTGCTTAGAATAAGGCCGTTTATCGCGGCGATATAGTGATAAAAACCGGGCTTGTCTCCGTATTTTTTCCGCAGTTCACCGAGAAACTTGTCGTCTACGCCAAAGGAATTCCGCAGCTTTTCTTCTAATAATTCAAAAGTCCTAAAAGATTCCGGTATAAGCTCATGTCTGAACGGGGGATGGTATTTTACCGCTTCATGGCACAATTCCCGTGTTTTAAGATGCTCCGGTACAAATTCAAGCAATTGACCGTCAAACTTTACGGCGGCAAGGCATACTTCAGGTGTGCGCAGCTTCACCGGTACATCTTCAATTGCATGTCCGTTTTTATTAACCGCTAAGAGGCACAGTTCAACTGTTTTAAGCGAATCCGGTACGCCGCTGAGGTTGTTTCCATTTATCCGCACGGCAGCCCGGCAAAATGAAATACCTTCGGCATTTTCAGGAGTTTTAAGTGTATCAGGAACGTATTTTAGCGTTCTTAGCATAGAAAAGCTCTTTGATTGCAGAGCGGTAATACACAATTCCGGCGTCTTGAATTCTTCCGGCACATACTTAAGCGCCCCGCCGTTTTTCCGAACCGCTTCAAGATAGAATTCCGCAGTTTTGATTTCATCCGGCATATATGGCAGAGTATCATTCTCATAAATATCTTCCAGAGCCTTTAAACAAAACTCTTTTGTCTTAAAACGATCCGGAATATACTGCATTACCCCTTTAGTATACCCTTCTATGGCGGCTAGGCAAAGCGATTCAGTTTTAAGTTCATCGGGCACATATTGAATGGCAGCTGTATGATTTTTTACCGCAGCAAGACAGATTTCAGGTGTTTTGAGTTTGTCCCGTACATGATTAAGTGCAAGACCGTTTTTGCTTACTATTTCAAGGCATAATTCCTTAGTTTGAAACTTTTCCGGCACATAACACAGAGCAAAATCGTTTTGGGTAACGGCAATACGGCACAGTTCCGCAGTTTTAAGATTTTCCGGAACATCCTCAAGCGCTCTCCCCTCCTGTTTGACCGCCTCCAAGCAGAGTTCCGGTGTTTTAAGTGGTTCCGGTACATAGTGAAGCGCCATCGCATTATGCTTTACTGCTTCTAAATAAAAGTCCTTGTCTTTAAATTCATCCGGTGTATATTGCAAGGCTGTAGCGTACCAATCATGTTGTAAGGCCGCACGGCAGAGTTCCCGTGTTTTAACATTATCAGGAACATATTGAAGTGCAAACCCTCTGCTGCATACCGCCTCTAAACAGAGTTTCTGCGTTTTAAGTGGTTCCGGTACATATTCCAATGCCCTACCATCTTCTTTTACCGCATCCTCACAGATTTTTTCTGTCTTGAAATTTTCAGGTACATATTTTAATGCCCACCAATTAGACTGTACCGCCAGCTTACACAAGCCCTTCGACATAAGCGATTCGGGTACATAGTTAATCGCTTGTGCATCATCTGCAACTGCCATCCGGCACAATTCCGGAGTCTTCAAATTTTCCGGTACGTAGTAAAAAGGGCAATTAATTTCTATATCTGCAAAAGCTAAATCAAATGATTTTGGGGAGAGTGCTTCCAGGCAAAGTTCTTTTGTTTTTAATGCCTCCGGCACAAAAGCAATGGCAATAGAACTCCCCCTTACCGCACTCATACAAAGTTCAGGTGTTTTATATTGTTCAGGTACATAACACAATGAGGCGCCTTGTTCATGTACCGCTAACCGGCAAAGCTCTTCTGTTTTTAATGTTTCCGGTACAAACTTTAACGCCTTGCCATACCGGTGTTTTACTGCGAGCTCACAGAGCTTCCGGGTTTTGCGATTTTCGGGTACATACTTAAGCGCATCACCGGAATTGGTAACCGCCGTCCGGCACAGTTTCTCATCTTTAAGCGCTAGAGGGACATACTCCAGCGCATCTCCATCTTTTGCCGCCGCAATACGGCATAGATCCTCTGTTTTCTCCGCCTCCGGAACAAACCAAAGAATACACGGCAACCGTTCAACCGCCGCCTTCCAAAAGGCCGGTGTTTGCGGTTTTGGCATACCATGGGCATCACTACCGTTTTTAACTGCCGCTATTTCTGTATAGGCACTATCCTCTGCTTCGCGTTCAGTTTTAAAAGTGCGAATCTCGATTTTATGACGCGCCTTTGTTTCATCGTCTAGTTTATCAAGCCCATTGTTACCGTCCAGCGTAATAAACAGGTTACTCTGCCGCTGTACAGCAACTTTCGTTCCGTTTGTTTGTATCGCAAAATACGTCCCGTCTTCAAATTCAAAGTAATCTTTCATTATGGCAACTCCTTTTCTTCTATCCCAAGTTTTTTTATCATCTGTTTGTAATTTGATAAAAAATATTTTGTCAGTGAATAATGATTGGTATCTTCAAAAGCGGTCAATACCAATTCACCGTCATGAATTTCGTATATTTCCGCATTTGGGTACGCCATTAAAATCGGAGAATGGGTGCATATAATAAATTGCGAATTGTTTTGTACTAAATCATCTATTATAACCAATAATTCCAGTAATTTCATGGGGGAAAGCGCCGCTTCCGGTTCGTCAAAAAGATATAAGCCGTTTCCTCCCAAGCGGTTTTTTAATAATGCTAAAAAACTTTCCCCATGCGATTGTTCATGTAAAGATTTTCCACCGTAGGAATCATATAATGAAGAATATCCATCAGAAGCCAACTCATCTATATTTGACGCAAGATTGTAAAGACTTTCCGCTCTCAAGAAATAGCCGTCATGTATTGCATTGTAAGATTTTCCAATTCGTAAATATTTGTAAAAATCTGAATGTGTTTCCTTTGTATTAAAATTAAAATTCTTTGATCCCCCTTCCGCATTAAAACCGCAGGAGACCGCGATTGCCTCCAGCAAAGTTGATTTACCGGTTCCGTTTTCGCCAATAAAAAAAGTAACCGGTTTGGAAAAGGTAAATTCCTTAAATTTACCTATAAGGGGAATATTAAAAGGATAATCTTTTAAATCCCTTTTTATACTACCGTCTTTTAATGCAATGTATTGAATATGCAAAGGATTTTTTTCCATATGTAAACCTCAACTCCTTATAATTTCATTCATTCTTCTATAATATTCATTAACATCTGTATTCTTTGGAAGCCCCGCTACCTGCCCATCCCCTAATTCTATTATGATAAATTTTCCTTCCTTTGTTTTTGCAATGTCCATGGTAAAATAGTTACTTTCAATATTTTTTGCTATTTCTTCAAAAGAGGCAGTCTCAGGTTTCTGTACCGTATACGCTCCCTCTTCCCAATAGTCATACATACCGAGTAATCTGTTATACATAAAAAATAACCGGTATTCTTCACTTAAGGGCATCCCGCTTTTTGAATGCGTGGTTACATTATTAAGTTCAACATATTCGCGCAATACAATGCCTTCATTTAAATATTCTCCGCGAAGTTCCATGAAATTATTTATTTTTTCCTTCAAATCATTTTTATTTGAAGCGTTTTTTACAAAACAAGCCGTATCCCAATTATGTTTTTCAGATTTCACATAATCCTTTATTATCACCGGCCTATCAGAAAATATACTTGCCCGTTCGATTAAAGCGCTGATATTCCCGGTTTTTTCATATATGGTGACCGGGGTATAGCCGTTAATATATTTTAAACTATCCGGTAAATAATGACAATTTTGATATTCCTTTCCGGTATTCAGTAACTCATAATTTTTATTGAGCAGTATTTCATAAATGGTCGAATATTGCACAGGCGTTAACATCCAGCCCCTGTATATAATTTTTTCTTTTGATTTATTTTTTGATACCTTCTTAATTGCGGTTTCATAATTTTTCCGGAGGAATTCATCATAGTTGAATAACAAAGGTTCAAATCCATTCTGTTTTGACGCCGTATATTCCGGCTCAAAATCAGGTTCCACCCTGTTATGTGCAAGAGGATTTTCACAAAATAATATATGATTGATGTTTCCTGGCATCTTCTATTACACTCCCTTCCCTTTACCCGCCAGTTTTTCTTTCAATTCCGCTATCTCCTCACCGGTCAATTGTACCTTGTTTTTAAGATAATCTTCAACCACACTTTGCAAATTGGTATTGTTTACTTCTTCGCCGCCGTTCATTTTACGAAAATCCTCAACGATACCCTCTGAAAACTCCGGGTAGTCCGCAATCAAGTCATCATCGTTATAAGAAGCCAAATAATCGCCGACAATATCGCTTAAGTCAGCCCCCATAAGGGCGCCCAGAACGGCGCACACAAATCCTGTCCGGTCTATCCCGGCGTGACAGTGAACAAGATACGGGCCGTCATGGGTCAGCATAAATTGAAAACATGAGCACAGTTTGATGCAAAAACGGGAAGCCTGGAAATCAAACCCCATGTCCAGCGCAATCACGTTATTCGCCCTAAAAAGCCGGTGATACCAGGGAGCAGCCGCCACAATTTTTGCCAAAAATGTTTTTGTATCACACAAATTCAACACCGCAGCTATCCGCGCATCTAAGGCGGATAGGGCAATTTCCCGGGCTTCTTCTGCACTTGCGTCCGTTATGGGATGACTGCTCCGGTACAGCATTCCGGGCGCGATGCCTCCTGTACGACATTCGTGAAAATTACTTGCAATCCGTTCCCGTTGACCTTTCATATCATTTTCCCCCGTAATAATTCATATTCCTTTTCATTCAATAGCAGACAATTGTCTTCTATTTTCAATAATTTATCCCAGCTTCGCTGGTTTTCTGAAAAATGCTTTATATTTTCGTTTGTAATTTCTTTATTCAAATCGATATAAGCAATTTCACTTTTCTTCAAAATCAACAGGTAATCATTCAAAAGGCAGATGTCTATTATAGGTTCTTCTACTGGTGGTGAACGCAAATCCATATCATTCACACAAAATGATACTGTGGCATCCTGCTTTCCAAAAATGGAAATATGTTGAAATGCCCCGCCCATTCCCACGCTGGATGAAAACAGCGCCATCCAATTATCGTTTATATCCCCCTTGTATATATGCTCATAGGTCCCGTTATTCGGTAATTCCTTTGTTTCTTTATGCACCGGTTTATTGGGGATTGTTATATCATATTCAAACAGATATTTGGGGTATACAATATTATCCACCAAAATAAGTCTGTTGCCATTTATGAGTATATCATCTATGGATTTCCCTTCCATAGACGGCACCGGCAAATCGACCTCTTTTACGGTAAAATCAATGGCTTCCAAATCAATAAATGCAAATATTTCGTGATTTTTTGAACCATATCTGCCGCCCAAATACACGGCATTGTTTTTGCAGGCGATAGAAGCATACTTATATTCAGTTTTGCGAATCAGTTGCTTTCCGGTTTTATCAAATATCCGTAAGCGCCTTGATTTAGGTTTCGTCCCAAAACACAGTGAAACAATTAAGCCGTTTTCGGTAACGATGCTTTTTGAATGATACGGCACATCCAATTTGGCGATTTCAGAAATGCCGCTGTCATTCATGCGGGCTATGATACTGCCCTTACTTTGCGGGATAACAAACACACTCTTTTCAGTCATATTCACTCCTCTGTTGAACCGCTACGAGGCAGAGCTCTGCCGTTTTCAATGGTTCCGGTACATACTTAAGCGCCAAGCCATTCTGTTGAACCGCTGCCATGCACAGTTCCGCCGTTTTCAAGCCTTCCGGCACAAACTCAAGCGCCTTGCCATACTGTTGAACCGCCGCCAGACACAGTTCCGCTGTTTTCAATTCAGCAGGCACAAACTTAAGCGTCCAGCCGTAGTGTTGAAACGCTGCCATGCACAATTCCGCCGTTTTTAAGCCTTCCGGCACATATCGAAATGCATACCAATTTCGTTTCAGGGCGGCGAGGCACAGTTCTGCTGTTTTTATTTCTTCCGGTACATACTCAAGCGCATAGCCATTCTGTTGAACCGCTGCCATACACAGTTCCGCTGTTTTTAATGCCTCGGGAACATAACACAACATACGTCCAATCCCATATTTATCATTATGACTATCAAGATGTCTCCACAAGATTTTTGTAAGTAATGGTTGTGGTAGAAGAACAGGCACACAAAAGTCGGTCAAAAAGCTGTGGAGCAAAAAACCGCCGGTTCATGCGGAAGCAAAATTC
>BOAV01000083.1 GCA_026002045.1 Spirochaetia bacterium
AACCAAGGACGAAATCCAGAGGATTACCAAAAAATACATGAGGGGAAACAGCTTGAGCTGTTCCCTTACCAAAATAAAGCATGAAGGTTAAAGATACCGCAGGGCTTGCCCTGCGGTTATTCATTCGCTTACTATAGCATATTTTCACTTTCACCGTCAATAAATAATACAAAAAGAATAGAAATGCTGATAGCGTAAGAGGGGTAAAATCCTATATAATGATGGTGCAATGAAGAACTTGAAGGATGGTAAGTCTACCACGCTCACCATAAAGGTTACGCAAAAAACCCGGGATCAGGCTCAGGCACTGTATGAAAAAATAGACTCAAATATGACTTTTAGTACCTTCCTGGGGGAAATGGTCAAAAAAGGGCTCGTTTTTGAGAAAATATGGCGGCAGAAAGAACAGGCCGCCATTGAAGAATTCGCCCAAATGGAAATTGATATGCCCGGCGTCCATAAACCGGGTAAACAAAATACCTGACTAAATTAGAATAATACTATAGTAATGCTTTATTAACCCGGCAATAAATGCTATACTTAGAGGTAGGGAGTACTAATGACCATAGAACAGACCATTGACGTACCGGCCAGCCGCTTGGTTCAGTTTTCACCCGAACTGCCTGTAGGGCGTTTTCGGGTGGTATTTTTTCCGGAACCTAATGCCGTCCAATCGGAAGCGTTGCCCAGAGTGACACGGGCACAACGAGCTGAATGGGCTAAAGATCCGGTTATCCAGGAACTGGACAATCTTTCTGTCGAGCCGGACTGGAGCTGGCTCCCCGAAGGGAAGACACCTGAAACTTTTACTATGAAAGATGCCAAAGCCATGCGGATCAAAGAAAAATACGGCGTATGAACGTCCTGCTTGATTCCAATATTGCTCTTGACATCATGCTTCGGCGGGAACCGTTTTATCACGATGCCAAAGATATAGTAGAAGACTCTCAGAATGGAGTCTACACCGCTTTTGTGTCCGCTTCTGCGGTGACGGATATATATTATATTGCTTGTCGAATACTGAAAGATGAAAAACTGGTTATGTCACGGCTTAAGGCATTGCTCAAAACCGTGGCTGTAGCTGCCGTTACCGGTGCGGAAATTCATCGAGCGATTAATCTTGACTGGGCCGATTTTGAGGACTGTGTGCAGTACACCGCCGGGGAAAACCTCGCAGTGCGCTACATTATCACCAGGGATACCGATGGCTATGCCGCGTCGGAGATTCCAGTTGTCAGTCCTGAGAAGTTTCTTGATATGATTACCATCGACTAGCGGCGCTCACAAACCCTATACGCCGCGTCTCCTTACCGGGCAGTTCTTCCTCGCACAGGGCGGTAATGTCCATGGCGGAAAGGGGATTCCCCCGGATAAGGCTTGCTACGGCGGCTTTACGGGCCACATTCTCTATCTGGCCGCCGGATAAATCAAAGCGGCCGGCAAGGGTGCTCATATCCATATCAACCTGCGGCAGTTTGCTTTTGAAGATTGCGGCTTTGGCTTCAAGGTCGGGTTTCTCGAAGGTGATTTTATACAGGAAGCGCCGCTCAAAGGCTGCGTCAAAGTTACCAGCCATGTTGGTGGTGGCGATGAGAATGCCCCCGTCCAGATTTTCTATCTCCTGCAGCAGAATGTTCTGCATGGTGTTTTCTGTTTGACCGGGGCCGCGCCGTTCGCTGCCGAGTTCCTGGCGCTTTCCGAGGACCGCGTCCGCTTCGTTAAAGAGCAGTATCGGCGCACGGTCGGCATGTTTGACCATAGCATTGTAGCGGGTAAAAAGGGCCTTTATCTTTTTCTCGCTCTCGCCGAACCACATGCTTTTGGTCTCGCTGATGTCCACAAAGAAAATGTCCCGGCCTGTGGTCCGGGCGATCTGGTACGCGGTTTCGGTCTTGCCGGTTCCGGGGGGGCCGGAAAAAAGGCAGGCAAAGCCGGTTTTCATTTTGCTTTCCCGCAGGCGCTTCACGATGGAAGAAAAATGCTCCTCCTGTAACAGGCGGCCCAGTTCATCAATTTGAACGCCCACCTTTGGCGGATAGTAAAGCTGTTTTTCCGCAATGCTGTTGGCGCGGATGATATTGTTTCCCTTGATGTCTTTCTTTTCCTTTATATCAACATCGTCCAAAAAGCTGTCTATGGCCTCGTTGGTAAGGCGGTATTCGGTGGTATCGGCCAGGCCGTTGTCGCAGACATGCTCAAGCAGAGCGGAGGTGAAAAGATCGTTTTCGCCTTTTATAAAATCGCGTTTTGCATCCTGGCTGCCGCTCCGGCCAAAAAGATACCGGATATCGGAAAATTTCTGCGATTCCTTATCTTGTTCCACCAGGGTTGCGCAGAAATCGAGGAGCACCATGCTGTTCCTGAAGGTAAGACTGCCTGACTTAATTTTTTTCACAAACAGAATATCCGGATTGCCGCCGAAGAGGTATTTGATCTCGTCAAAAAACTGTTTGCTGTTTAATTCCCTTCTGCGGTGGGCGCGAAGAATATGGTCCGCCGCGGTATAGAATTCTTCGGGAGAGAGGCCGCGGTAAATGGTGTAATGGTATTCCTTTCCGGCTTTGAGCGCCCGGATAACATCACCGGGAACGGACCAGGCGCAGCAGTCCTGCCCCTGGCGTTTTCTGAGGAACGAGGGACGGGAACAAAAAATATCGTCGTCATCAACATCATGGGAGACGATAAGATGTTTGAGCTCAAGGGCTTCAAGATCGCCTGTGTATCGCAGGGCTTCTATCTTGCCGCAGCGTAAGGCTTTGGCAAGACCTCTCAGGGTCGCGTCTCCTGTCCCCGAATTCTCTAAAAGCAGCGCAAACAACAGAGCCTGATCGGGGGTCACTTTTAACACATTATCGACGGCGACAAAATGCTCCTGCGCCTCTTTCCAAAATTCATGGCACAGTCCGTGCTGTTCCACGAGCTGCTTAATCTGATTCAAATTGTGTAAGAGATCCATTGTATTCCTCCTAGCCTTCCAGATACGCCTTCAATCTTTGGCTCCGCTTGGGGTGCCGAAGATGCCGCAAACCCATTCCCTCAATCTGCCGTATCCGTTCCCTGCTCACCCCTTCACGCTTCCCGACTTCCGCCAGGGTCAGGGGACAGCCGTCATTCAGTCCAAAACGCAGTTCCAGTACCCGCGCCTCCCGCTCAGGAAGGGTGGAGAGGGCGGCGTGAATGTCTTCCCGAAGCAGGGCAGCCACAGCCGTATCCGCCGGATCAGGGACCGTTTTGTCCTGGGTAAAATCAAGCAGGGACGAGTCACCGTCCTCATCGCCGCCAACCGGCGTTTCAAGGGAGATCGAATCCTGGGTATAATCCTTTACCGCCTGTACCTGTTCAAGTGTCCAGCCCAGGCTTTCAGCGATTTCCTCATCGGTGGGATTTCGTTCAAGGAGCTGATGGAGCTGCAGGGACTCCCGGTTCAATTTATTGATCCGGGCAATAACATGAGCGGGCAGACGGATTGTCCGTGACTGTTCCGCTATGGCTCTGCTCATACTCTGCCGTATCCACCAACCGGCGTAGGTGGAAAATCTGAATCCTTTCCGGTAGTCGAATTTTTCGACCGCCCTCATGAGGCCGATGTTCCCTTCCGCGACAAGGTCGGAAAAGGGAAGGCCGTAATTCCGGTACGCGTTTGCAATGGAGATGACCAGGCGCAGATTCGCCCGGATCATCTTGTCCCTGGCGGCGTTATTTCCGGCCCCCGGACCTACTGTGTCCGCCGCCTCCCTGGCAAGCGCAGCTTCCTCTTCCGCCGAGAGGAGCTTTTCGCGCCCGATCTCCCGGAAGTAGAGCCCCATGGAATCCTCCGTCAATACCTTCATTTCCCCTCCCAGTAGCCAATCAGAACATGGCCGCTTTTGCTTTTACACAGACAGCGCAGCGCCTTGGCTTCTATCTGGTGTACCCGCTGGTAGCTTATCCCGCAGATCTCGCCTGTTTCTTTAAGGGTGTGGACACGGGAGCCGTTTAGCCCATAGCGGAGTGTTATGACCTTCCGCTCCATCTGCGAAAGCCCTTTGAGGGCCTTGTCAATATCCTTTTGGAGCATGGTCAGGATCGCGTGCTCCGCAGGATCATCCTTGCTGATGAGGATGGTTTTCTGTACGGGGCCAGCATCCTCCCTATCTGCCGGGGCGTCCTGGCTCAGGGCCGCCTGAGCAAAGCCGCGAAGCAGGGCGGCATATTCTTCGGTCCAACCCAATGTGGCGGCGATTTCCCTGTCCGAAGGCTCCCTGCCCAGTATCTGGGCAAGACGGCTGGATTCCCGGGCGGCCCTCGCGATCTCCTCAGCCTTTTTTGCGGGCATGCTGACCGGCCGGCCAAGAACCGCGGCAGAGCGGGAGACTTTTTCCTTTATCCAGTAACTGGCATAAGTGGAAAACCGGTTGCCCTTCGTGTAATCGAACTTATCCACCGCCGTGAGCAGTCCTATGTTCCCTTCCTGCACCAGGTCGTCAAGGGAGGCGCCGCCGTGAGCCCATTTCCGTGCAAACTTGACCACCATGCGCAGCGATCCGGTTATGATGCTGTTTTTGGCGTCGGGGTCATGTTCCTTCATGGCTTTGAAAAGCGCCGCCTCTTCTGCCTGGGTAAGAACCGGAAACTTGCGTATTTCCCGGGCGTAGACGGCAAACGATTCAGAGTCGGCGCCATAGGTTCGGATTGCGTCGCCGGGGTTGGAGTTGGGGCTTTTTCGAAATTTCTGATCTTCCACGTGATCTCCTTCTTCACAAACTGATAAAAAACCTCCAAAATTGTTCGTTTTGAAGGTTCCATTCCTTGTTGCCAAGGATTCCCCGTTAACCGGGAATAGTTAGGAAAATAAAGGAGATTGATTTGGATATTACTTGATTTTAATCACGATAGTATTATAGCACATATTGGGGAAAAATTCTAGGGATATCTGCAAAATTTTTTAAATTTTTCACCTTTTTGCCTTATTCGGCCTTTCTATATATTGGCAAAAATCCTTTTATGGTGTATAGTTCTGGTAAAAGTTATGGAGGTACCTTTGTTTAAGAGAATGTTGACAGGCGCGTTAATTGGGATGATTATCGCAATCACCCCGGTTTTTACTCAAACCTGGGTTGAAGCGGATGATGGGGAGTCTGTGAAAATTGAATACACGGAAATTACGAAGGCGCAGTTTAACCGTTTACTTCGTCAATTTGAAACGACTAAAACGCATGTTTCGTTCGGTTTTGAAGATGCGTTGCTGAAAAAGCCAAGCCCCGCTAAAATCATTTCCGGCCGCAAGCCGGTTTTCAACGACTATTATTATCTGTTAATGAAAATCACCGTAGACCAGAGTAACTTAACTGCGGATGAACGTATGTACGCTGCCATGGCTGAGGGCGAGTACTTGATTTATGGTCATAAAGATACCGGGGAGTTGACGATTTCCTTTCCCGATGCGTTTACGGCAATGTTTGCACAAGCGCTTAGTCCGGCCGGTATCGCCGAAATTAATTCTGATGACTATAAACAGAAAATTGAGCGGTTTCTTGGGTTAGTGGAAGGAAAATAAAAGTAGGACTGTCTTGGCAACTGTTTCCATAGGAAGTTGAACCGCATCTCCACGATTGGTATACTGAAACATCAATGGCATACTCAAGTACGCCTACTCATAGCTCACCCTATAATCGGGTTGCCGTTCTCCTAAATGATCGAGAGCTAGTGATAATTCAATAACTTCATCCTGACACCGCCAGTAATGTAATCTAAATTTTGCATTAAATCGGCATCGCCAATACGTATCATTTCCCCGTTTGCGGGGACGACCACTTTCATCATCCATTTTTTCATCATTATCAACGGCAATATTATTGATTTTTTTTATAATTGTATCAAATATTTGGTCTGCAGAACATCCTTGTTCAACTATTTTGATACAACCTTGCAGAAATTTTTTTCCGACCTTTACCTTTAGTGGTTGATTTAATAATTCTAATATTACATAAAGTTCCTTATTGTTTTTATCGGCATAAAATTGATAATTTTTGATTTTAATAGCCATTTCAAAATCCCGATTATTAATATTCATTTGAAAAAAGTTATCAAAGGAAATTGAATTTAATACTACTGATAAATCTTTAAATATCTTAATTTTCTCTTTTTCTAAGTCTTGAGGGGGTTCTATATTTCTTAGGCACTCAAGCAAACTAAGAAAACGGGTTATATGAGCAGATATTTCAATCTCATTATAACTGCTGTTTTTTAATAAAATATATTGCTCTCCATATTTCTCTTTGCAATATTTTTTTATAAAAGCAATCATACTAACAGAACAGAATAGATTATTTCTTAATATTTCATTGTGACCACCATATATGCAATCTGGGGAAATAGTTTTTCTGTCTAATTTATCGATAGTAAGCTGGAAATATTCTTCCATCCATAAGTTTGGATTAAACAACTCATTGACAGTTTTAATAATTTCTTTATGTGGTATTTGTTTGTTTCCATAAATTTCAATAAGATGCCGAAGGGCTGCATCAGATGGGTACGTTCCGATGTTTTCTAATATTTTTTTTGCATCCTGACTTACTTGTATAGAAATCCACTGTTCAGGCAATAATAATGAAAGATTTGTTATCAATTTAAAATAGGAATCCGCAAATTCTTTTGTACAATCTTTAGGGATAGACAAGACCTCTGCGTCAACCGTTAAATTCACAAGCTTATTCATCGTTTTTCTTACCTCTAGTAATATTTCGTCTTTTAGAAACTGCCGAAAGTATATCACGGGTAACTTTCTGGGACTCATCAAAGAAACCATCGGGATAATCAGACATTACGGCAAATTCATTAATTTCTATTGGCCTGAATTTAGTAGTATCATTAAGTTTTTCAACGAAATAAAGTTTTGTAATATTTTGGATAGATTTATTCCTGTTGCCATCATTAGTTATTGGAGAAGATGCTATGCGGAATCTAATTCGGTCAATAATATATTCACTATGTGTTTCAATTATACACTGCTTGTTTGTGAGGGCAATTGACAGAAAAAAATCTGCAAGTCTGGTTTGAACGCTTGGATGTAAATGCAATTCCGGCTGTTCGATTATAATTATAGCATCATCAGGAGCAAGTAGACACATAACTACAATTGGCAAAACTTGACTCACACCGACACCAACATTAGTTAAGTCAAATTTTGGGCCATTTTCCTTCATTCTGATTTTTAAATCATATCCCTGTTTTCCTTGATTTTTTGATTTCACGGAATATGCCACGCCAATATATTTAATCCAGTCATCGACAGCTTTAATTAATCGTGTTTCGATAGTTTCTATTTTTATTTCAGGACTTTTAAAACAGGCAGAAGGGATATATTTAACTGGAATATATCCACCGATAGACAATACAGCCGCAGTATTTTCACCCTTTATGCCAACATCTTTAGGATCTTCAATATATTTATTGATATATGCAAATTTTGGCTCTTCGCGTAATGGGCCAAGATATCTGAAATTAGCATTAGACTTGTTTAATAACCCTCTAAATGTTTTTGTCATAATTTATGAGGCCACAAATCAAAGTCATTCTCAGAGAATGCCGATTGCAGTAATGCCCCCGGTAAGGATATGCCATGCTCTTGAATGTTTTTATTTTGGCATTGACATGCTCAATGACAACCCGTCTCCTTGCAAGCTTTTTGTTATACGCTTTTTCCTCTTTGGTCAGTTGATGGTTTTTACTTGACTTTACTGGAATGAAGCTGGCAGGATGATACTCTTCTATCCCAAGGTATCCAAGATCAGCATCAAGCGGTATCGAATTGCTGACAGCACTCCCGATACTGTCCTTATACACCTTGAAATCATGCTCGCTACCTTTGGCCTCCTGCACATCGATGATTTGCAGCGTGTTCCGCTCAACGATGACTTGCGTCTTCAGCGTGTGGCGTTTTTTTCCCCGAATAATACTCTTTTTGACCTTTTTTCGGGCGGTTTATGGGACTTTCAGTGACATCGACCACGATATACTGAATGGTACCTGATTTTCTTTTCAGCACTTTTTTTCCGGGCAGGGCAAATGTGCCGTCTTTAACCAGGGTGTCTTCCACCCATTGGATTGCAAGGCAGACCGTGCCTTTACAGACGCCATATTCCGCCGCAATACTGTCCATCGTCCGATATTCCCTTAAGTATTTTAAGGCGATGTACAGCTTGTCTTCAGATGTCAGTTTGGGAGGTTTGCCCCCGTTTTTATGCAATGCGGCGAACTCCTTTTGGAGAATCAACAACATTTTATGAAAAGTACCGGGCTTTACTCCGTACAACCGCTTAAAAAGAACCGCTTTGACATCCTGTGCTTTCTTTCCCCTACCCATTTCGGTATTATACTATTCCCTGAGTTATTAAACAAGTCTATTTTCTTTTTCTATCTTATAATATATTATCCAATGTTCTATGATAATTTGTAGATAATCATTGACACCGATATCCTTTAATATTTGTACTGGTTTTCCTATCCCCGGCATGTCTTTTAATCTTTTTATTTGAGTGTTTATTTTAGTATACGTTTTTTGTGCAACATTTACTCCAACATTATATTTATACCATGATACAATTTCAAGTAATTCTTCTCCGGCATCTTGTGACCAAATAATTTTGTATCTCATTTTCTTAGCCCAATATCACTTCAACTCTTTTATCCATTTCCTCTTCGGAAAATACTCTTCCATTTTTTATATCATTCTCCCCAATGGATAATATTTTAAGCAAATTTATTGCATCCATAATATTCTGGTAATAACCTACATTCATTAAAACAGCCCGTGCTTCTCCATTTTGGGTAATAACCACCGGGTTATTTTTTTCTTCCACCTGCCTCATAATATCGGCCGTATGAGCCTTTACATAAGAAATTGGCCTAATATCTTCCACTAAATTTATCATATAATACCACCTTACCTTATATAATACCATATTTTGCCGATTTTGTCAATATATAATGTTAAATTTTGACAAAATTTTAGGGGTACAACCCGGAGACATAGGTAACGGAAATGTAGTGACACATAGGTAACACATTTCAGTTAGGTTTCTGTTGAATAATACTCCCCTTCGCCGCGATTTGTCCAGTGGCGGAAATGATTTCACCCAGCAGGAAATTGTCAAACCAGACTTCAGTCTGCTGACCTTTTCGCTCTTTTAATCCCACCTGGTAACCGGGAAACGGGTTCCCAATGAACAGCCGCTTGCCGCGGAAATTACACCACCCTCGGTCATTCACCATCCGGCTCTTCATTCCTTTGCCGTACACCAATTCTACTTTTTCTAAATATATTCCAACCAATCTTAGGAACAATGGCGCATAACGTGAAAGCTATACGACGTTTTTGCGGTTGTGATAAAGGAAACCGTAGGTTTCCAGCAACCGCAAAAATGTGCCGGAGAAAAAACGCACTAAGGCCAAAGGCCGACTGCGTTTTTTCGTAGGCCAAGCCGCTACTGCGGCGCAGCGTATAGCGTATGTTATGTGCAGTTGGGCCGTATTCCATTATTTATATCCATGCCTTTTTCCCAATTTTTCTCTACTATCATAAGTAATACCCCATATTCCAATACCTTTATTTGTTTCTATTATATAATAACTATTTTCCGCAACAATATTCATCTTATCTAAATTTATTTTTTTATATTCATAAAGATACTTATAAATTTCTTCTTAATCATATTCAATATTTTTATTTATATAATAATCATTTATCATATCTGCAATAGAGAGTAATTCTTTTTCATAATAATTATTTATAATTCTATTGCATCCTATTCCTAAAAAAAATACTAATATTGAAAAAATGGATATAAAATTTAAAACAAATAATTTTTTATATTTTATTATACTGATTATTGTAATAATTATACAAACAAACCATACAACGGGCAATAAAAGAAATGACAGATAACCTACAAGGCCTATAAAAAAAGAAATGAAAATAATCATACATATAATAAATATGGTCAATATTATTCTGTTTCTCTCGTGTTTTTCCATCATACTACTCCTTTATATATTTTTATATCAAATTATTATTTTGTCAATAGTATTAACAAATATTTTCACAAAACGGTTAGGCCCAATTGCACATAGCGTATGTTATGCGACGTTTGCCCCTCTTCACAATTTATTCTTTCATTATTCTTATTGTAAATCCTTTGCATCCATTATCTTCCTCAAATATTCTTATTAATCTATGTGGTAATATTGCCTTTATTCCATTAATTTCAAATGGTGTATATGCTTCTTTATTATTCCTTTCAGCAAATTCTATATATTGATATATTTCTATATCTTTTACATTTTTTATATAAAATCCATTAATAGCATATCCTATTCTTGGATCCTCATTTGTTTTTATTATTATTGGTCCAATAATTTCTTTTCCATTATTTATTTCCAATATGTTTTTTATCATTTGTGATTCAAAGAAATAATTTGACCTTATTATTAATTCTTCACCATTCCCATAAATATATTGTTTTAATATTATCCCAGCTTCGGGATATAATATCCCGCCATAATTGATTAAGTCATTATAAAAACCTTTTATATAATTTTTTTCTTCCTCTTTTAATATATTTTCATCAAATTTCTTAGTCAAATCATTAATTTTTTCCTGATCTAATAATAACAGTAAATTGCTATTTACTATTTTATATAAATCTAATGTGGTTTCATTTTCCAATGGTATTGTTGCAATATTTTCATTTATATTTTCAATAATTTCTATTTGAGTTTTATTTTTTACAATATTGGTTTTAAACAATACGAAAATAGCTGAGGAAATGAACCTCCCCGCCCTAAAGGCTAAACTTGACCCACAATTTTAGCTAACCATGCTATAATTTTTGCAAAAGCCAAAGCTCTGGGAGGGGATATGGCAGAATGCAAGGAATTTAGCATGGGCAAAGAATTTGCCGGACTGGATTTCCAT
>BOAV01000084.1 GCA_026002045.1 Spirochaetia bacterium
GTTTTAAGGAGTGGCGGATGTTGAAAAAATACCTGATTTTTATTGGATCTACGCCGGATGATCTGAAGAATGAACGTCGGGAGCTGCCCCGGATCGTTATGGAAATGGGCCATATCCCGGTTTCAGTAGACGAAGACAACACCGCTCTTGTAAACAAAACTATCGGGGAATGTGATTATTTTATCTCCCTTATTGCCCACCGGTACGGCGAGGCGTTGGAAAGTGAATATACCCAGGCGCTCAGGTGCGGGGTTCCGGTTATCTCCCTTATTATTGATGAAAAAGCACGGTGGAAGGGGACAAAAAAGGAAACCGAGCCGGCCCTTATCCGCAAATTGAATGATTTTAAGGCCGAACTGCGGGGCGGGCTTTCCCTCCGCCGGGGCTGCTCTGCAACCTGGCTTAATACGGCGGAGCTGCGCCAAAAGGCCCAGAATCTTTTGATTCAGGCTATCAACCTTGATCCCCGGCCGGGCTGGATCCCGGCAACCCAGGCGGCAGATCCGGTGGTGGCCAATGAAATTGCCCGGCTGAGCAGCGAAAACGAGGACTTCAGGCGGCGGATCGGGCTGGATGGCGGCAAAATCCTGGCCGGCGTGCGGGAACAGATACGGCACACCCTCAAAGTGCTGGTATTGAACCGGGTGGCCATCAGTTTTTACTATACTTCCGGGGAGAACTGGGAAAACACCCGGAAATTCCGGTACCTGCGGGTCTTCAATATTTTGGCCCCGGAACTTGCCCTGGGGAAAAATACGGTGGAAATTTCCCGGTTCCTGGGGAATGTGCTCAACCCGGATTTGGAAAAAACGGTCCGCAAGGATTACCCTACCCCTTCCAACACGATCAAAAAAATTATGGCGGATTTTTCCCTGCTCCGCCTGGTAAAATGCACCGGGGGCGATACGGAAAACGGCGGCAAGGACAATGAGCTCTGGGAAATAACCGAATACGGAAAGGAACTGTACGCCGTTTACCGTATACGGCAGCTTGAGCGCGCTTTTGTAAAGAAGGAATAGCCATGGACAGTGCAGGTATTTCCGGCGAACAGGAAAAGGATTTTTTTGTCAGGATTCTCCGGCAATTAGGCGCCAATCAGGACCCCTACCTTTCCATTTCGGATATTTTGAAGAATACCTGTAACTTTTTCGGGTTCTACTCCGGTTTTGTCTACGAAGCGGATGAGACCCAGGTTTTTCATCTCTGCGAAAAGTATCCCCGTGAGAACGCGCAATTCAAGGATCATTTTCTCCTCTCCGATTACCTGAGCGGGGAAGAGATTGAAGAACTGGTGAAACACTCAGGGGAAATTGTCTACCTCAATTCCCGGCAAACCCCGCTGGGGACGAAATTTCTGGAACTTTTTTCCGCCAAAACCCTGGTCATGGTTCCGGTGATCCTTGAACAGAAAAACCTCATCGCCTTTGTGGGCCTTATGGACCGTCGGCATCCGGTCCGCCTGAGCAAACATGCAATCGACGACGCCGACGCGGTGCTTTCGGTGCTGGCGGGGCATATCAAGATCCGGATATACCAAAAACGGCTTGAAAGCGCCCTTGAATCAATACAGAAGATGGCGGAAAACGACCCCCTGACCGGCCTGCCCAACCGGCGGAAATTCATAGCCGATATCGTGGAAAGCCTTAAACGGATGAAGGAAAACGACTCCTCGGGGTACCTGCTCTTCATGGATCTGGATGATTTCAAACTTACCAACGATACCCTGGGGCATCTGGCGGGGGACAACCTGCTCTTCAGCATCGGAGAATTCCTCTACGGCGAGCGGGAAACCCTGGGGATGCCCTACCGCTACGGAGGGGATGAGTTCGTGATCATTGCGGAAAACACAGGCCCCGCCGCCCTGGAAAATATCCGGGATATCCTGCTCCGCCGTTTCAACGCAAACTGGATGCTGGGGGAACACGCGGTCCCCTGTAGTATCAGCATTGGGGCGGCCCCCATTCCCCAGGGAGACATGCCCTTTGAGAAGCTTATCCAGGCGGCGGATACCGCCATGTATGAAGTAAAAAAAAGCGGCAAACACGGATTTCTAATGCTTGAAAAGCATCTGCTTGAGAAGCATCTCGACAAATAATACAAAAAATGTTATTCTGTTTTTATGCTTAATTATTCAGATTACATTGCAGATTGGCCGGACATACCCTACCCCAATTTTATTGCGTGGCTTGAGGGAAACGAGAAGGAATGGGGAAAGAATTCCGCCATTTTTTACCGCTCAGGAAAACAGAAGGACTTTACCATCTGGACATACACCCGGTTTGCAGCGGAATGCCGCCGGGTAGGCCGGGGGCTCCTCGCCGCGGGCCTTTCCAAGGGTGACCGGGTAGTGCTTTGGGCGGAAAACCGCCCCGAATGGATGGCAGTCTGGATGGGCGCCGCCATCGCGGGCCTGGTAATCGTCCCCGTGGACTTTCTTGTCTCCGAAAACGAATGTCTCAATATCATCAAATTAACCAGGGCAAAGGCCTTTTTTTATTCCGACAGGAAACGCTCCTTTGCGGACTCCCTTGGCGCCGATCTGGCCATAAAGGTGAAGGTCTGCATCAGCAAGGCCGAAGAAGGCGCCAAGGGTATTGATGGCGGCTCAAGCCCCGCAGGCGATTGGGACAGTTTTGGGGTAAATGCCGCGGCCCAAACCCTGCCTGCCGCGTCTGAGGTGGCCCCCCAGGACCCGGTTTCGATAGTATTCACCAGCGGGACCACCGGTTTTGCCAAGGGGGTCACCCTCTCCCACAAGGGCATAATCGCCAATACCAGCGCCGCAATCCGGTCCCTGCGGGCCCTTCCCAGCGATGTGTTCATCAATGTGCTGCCCCTGCACCATACCTACCCCACCACCTGTTCCTTTATGGCCCCCCTCAGCTGCGGGGCGGGGACCATCATCGTAGAAAAACTGGTAGGCAAGGTAGTGATCGACGATATCCACGATGCCGGGGGAACCTTCCTCATCGCGGTGCCCCTCCTCTACGACAAGGTGATGGCCGCCATCGATCAGGGCTTCAAAAAACTCAGCCCCCCCCTGCAGGCGATCTTTAACGTGCTGCGGAAAATTTCGCTGGACCGGGCAAATAAGGGTAAAATCCGCTTCGGCCGGATCGCCCTCTCCATTATTCGCAAGAAGGCGAACCTTGCATCCATCAGGATAATGGTCGCCGGGGGCGGCCCCCTTAACCCCAAGACCGCGGACTTCTTCGACTCCTTCGGCTTCAACATGGTCCAGGGCTACGGGATGAGCGAGAACGGCCCCCTTATCAGCGTGAACACCCCCGAGCACCGGCGGAACGCCTCGGTGGGCCTCCCGGTAAAATACACGGATGTCAAAATCATCGATCAGGAAAATCAGGATGAACCGGGGCACGGCGAAATCGCCGTAAAGTCCCCTTCGCTCATGCTGGGCTATTACGAAAACCCCGAAGCCACCGCGGAGATGTTCACCCCCGACGGTTACCTGAAAACCGGGGACCTGGGCTACCGGGACGAGGAGGGCTACATCTATATTAATGGCAGGAAGAAAAACCTCATCGTCAGTTCCGGAGGCAAGAACATTTACCCCGAAGAGATCGAAGCCCATTTTGACGGTTCCCGGGTCATCGGGGAAATTCTCATCATCGGCCGCAAGGAAGAGGAATTCGGCGGCGAGCAGATAGTCGCCGTGGTGGTTCCCAACTTTGAAGCCCTTGCGCTGGATTATCCCAAACAGGAATTGGACGACAATTTCCTTTCGGGGCTCATCAAAAAAGAAATTGAGGAAGTAAACCGTACCCTGGTGGGCTACAAAAAGATCACCGATTTTGTCCTCCGCCGGGAGCCCTTTGAGAAAAACGCCCAGCAGAAGATCCGCAGGTTTTTGTATAAAAGCTACGAAAAGGCCCAACAGTCATAGACTAAGTCCCCAGCCCCTCTGCAACCGTGGCGGCCCACGGGCCACGGCGGCGGGAGGGCTGGGGGAATTTGTAGGGTTTATCGCCTGAGCAACTGCATTGATTTGAGTACGGCCTGTTCGTCAATAAGTTTACCGGCAATGTATTTATGAATAACACTTGAAATGAGCGTCTGATACGGGAGCCCTTCACCCGCCGATTTCTGTTTGATTTTTGCCAAATCGTATTCCGAAATACGTATATTGATATTGGACTTGTTTAAGAACCCGGTTGGTTCTTAAACAAGTCTTGCAAAATGCTCCGCATTTTGCGTTTTTTAGCAGAAGTTGTTCAATAACTGAAGTTATTGAACAACTCTATTCTTTGTTTTATTTGCGGCGGCGATAATCATTTCGATTTCCGCTTGTTCGCCTTCCGTTACCGGCACAAAAAAATCCGCGGCATCTTCAATTTCCTGCTCAAAATTATCAAGCGGGCTCAGTTGAGGATCGAGGTTAGTTTTCATTTTTCTTTTCTCCATTACGATCTCCGCTATATCAGGCATTTTGGCATTTTTGGTGTCAGACACCCCTGCGCGGATCAGGTGGTGACCGGGACGGGATAATAGGTTTGGCGGGGAGCGCTTTCATGCTGGGTCGCCAGACCTTCGAGATATCCGGTGAGGGCTTCTTTTGCCATGGCTTGGGCTTCTTCCAGGGTTTCGCCCCAGGTATAGCAGCCGGGAAGATCGGGAAATTCGACGCTGTAGGTGCCGTTGGTGTCTTGCCAGATGTGCGCAACGTAGGTTCTCATTTTAAATCCTGCCTCCAATAGTATACTGCTGCTACCTGCTGCTATCAAGCAAAAAAGCCCCTCGTACAGGGCTCCTACATTTATTTTTTCTCATTGTCAAATTTACTCAGAACTGCGATATTTCTGAAAAAAAGAACAACCGCGAAGGCGACAAAGGCGCAGAAGGAAGGAAAACGACACGAAACGGGGTATTCCCTTCTGCGCCTCTGCGCTCCCTATGCTTGACAACTTAGCTAAGTCTTAGCTAAACTTATGGCAATAGAATCGGAGGAACCATGAAGGATCATTTTGCCGCAGAACAGGAAGTAAAGTATCTTGCGGAACCGCAAACCATCCCCATCCACGAGGCAAAGTCCACCCTGTCCAAACTGGTAAAGCGGGCGGCGGCGGGGGAACGGATCTATATCGGCGGCTATGGAAAGGCGGAGGCCGTACTCGTGTCGGTGGATGCAATACCCAGGAAGAAGCCGGTGAGCGAATTTTTTGGCTGTATGAAGGATGTGCCCCTTCCCGAAGGCTGGGATGATCCGCTGCCGGACGAAGTAATAGAATCTTTTTACAGTATGCAGGGGCTGGAGGATTTTGAAATCAAATGACCAGCTTCCTTGTAGACACCAATGTGATTATATGGCTCGCCGGGGATAACCGCCGGATAAAACAGGTTAAGGAACTGATCTTTTCCGAAGATACCCAGGTTTTTGTCAGCGCGGTCTCCTGGTGGGAGATCGCAATCAAAATACGGATTGGGAAACTGCCGGTCCGCCTTAACACTCTCCGTGCCCTTGCGGAGGAACATAGCTTTCTCGAACTCCCCCTAAGCAGCAGATATGCGGACACCCTGGCGGAACTCCCCAGGATCCACAACGACCCCTTCGACCACATGCTCCTGGCCCAGGCGATTACCGAGCCCATGCGCTTCATCACCGGGGATGCCATTTTGGCGGATTATTCGTCCCTGGTAATGGTGATTTAATTCCTCATATTAAAACCGCCGCCGCAATCACCAAAGCGCAAAAGATGAGGGCCGCCGCGTCCTGCAGGCCGAAGGGGTAACGTTTATAGCCGCTTGAGGGTTTGCGGAAGTTGAAGCCCCGCAGCTCCGCCGAAATGGCCCCCCCTTCAATTTTACGTACCGAGGAAATAAGCAATGGCACGCAAAGCGGCAGCAGGAGCCGGATCTTCTTTAAAAAGTTTTTCGTGTCAAATTCCACACCCCGGGCAATCTGGGCTTCCATGATGGCCTCCATCTCATCGGCGAAAAGGGGGATGAAGCGGATCGCCGTGGTCAGCACGAAGGTATACTTGTAGGGGATGCGCAGGTAACGGTTCAGCACGTTGGAGATGTCGCTCATCCGGGTGACCGAAAGCATCAGGGTCAGGGGCATGGTGGCGGCGATGAGCCGGGACACAAAGAGCAGGGAAAAGAGGAGCCCCGTGTCGGTGATGTAGATGTTGAGGGGGAACATGACCAGCACATTTCCTTCCCGGACAAAAAAGATCTGGGCCGCAAAAAGCACGATGGAAAGTTTTACCAGTGAAAGGAGGATGCGGAGAGAGCGGCCGATAATGCCCCCTAATGCTGCCAAACCAAGGTTGAGGGCGAGGATGCACAACACCAGAGCCAGGCTGCTGCTGATAAAACAGGAAGCGCAGAGGCCGAAGGCGAGGATGAGCTTGGTGAGGGGGTTGAGCCGGTGGAGGAAAGAAGCCCCTGAGACGTAATCCAAAAGGCCGGTCATCTGGCGCCTCCGGAGGCGCCTTCGCCTCCTGCTGCGGCGGCCATCTCGTCTACCGTGTAGACCTGCTCAAAGCCCCGGCCCAGGCTCAAAGCCAGTGCGGGGATCTGGGCGGGAAGCAGGGAGGCCCGTTCCAAAAGGCCCTGGTCCTTCATGATCTGCCTGACGGGGCCGTCCCCGATAAGGCGGCCCCTGCTCAGCACCAGCGCCCGCCGGGCAAAATCGGATACCACCTCCATGTCGTGGGAGATCATCAGGATCGTGGTTCCCCTGGCGTGGAGATCGGAAATAATTTCCATGATGGTCATGCACTCCCGGTAATCAAGGCCCGTGGTGGGTTCGTCCAGGATCAGCAGTTCCGGGCGGCGGGCCAGCACCGAGGCAAGGGCCGTCTGCTGCCGTTCCCCGCGGGAAAGGCCGAAGGGGTCCCGGTTCCCGTCAAGCCCAAAAAGCTCGAGCATTTCGTCACAGCGGCGCTGCTTTTCAGCCGCCAGTTCTGCGGCGGACAGGCCCGCATCTGAGAGGGCATATTCCAGACCAAAGAGGATCTCTTCCCGGACGCTGGTCTGGCAGAGCTGGCGGTCGGGGTTCTGGAAGAGGTAACCCGCCCGGCGAGCAAGGACGCTGGTTTTGACCTTCCGGGTGTCGACTCCCCCCAGCAGAACCTTTCCGGCGCTGGGCTTGAGGAGGCCGTTGGCGAGCCGGCAGAGGGTGGATTTTCCCGCGCCGTTTTCCCCCAGCAGGGCGGCAAATTCGCCGGGTTTTATGGTAAAGGACACATCGTTGATGATAGTCTCCTGACCCGCCGATGATGGGTAACTGAAACCGACCTGTTCAAAGCGCAGCACGGCGGGCCTCCTTTGCATCAAGTACATCCTTCATCATCAGTTGGGCCTGAGGCAAATCATGGGGCAATGCCCCGGAATAGAGCCCTTTCTCCCGCAGTCTTTCGCCCAGGGTGGTTACCCGCGGGATATTGACACCGGCGCTTTCAAGGATGTCCGGACGCTGCAAAACTTCGCCCACCGCGCCGTGCCGGACCAGGACGCCCCCTTCCATCACCGCAAGGCGTTTGGCGAATTCGCAGAGGAGCATGATCTTCTGCTCCACCACCACGATGGTGATGCCGTGCTGTTCGTTCAGTTCTTTCAGGTACTCAAAAATTTTGCGGCTGGAACGGGGGTCCAGTTCGCCGGAGGGCTCGTCCAGGACGATGATCCGGGGCCGCAGGGCGGTGATGGCCGCAATGGCCGCCTTCTGCTTCTGTCCGCCGGAAAGGGTGCTGATGGCCCGCTTCCGCAGTTCCGGTATCCCCGCCGCCGCCAGGGCTTCGGTCAGGCGGCCTTCGATTTCGGTATGATCCACAGCGAAATTCTCAAGACCGAAGAGGATCTCGTCTTCCACCACGGAGGCCACCATCTGGCCGTCGATGTCCTGAAAAACGCTCCCCACCTGCCGGGACAGGTTTTCGGTCCCGGCATCCACCGTGTCCAGGCCGTTGATCAGCACGGAGCCGTAAAAATCCCCGGCGTAGTGATGGGGAACCACCCCGTTCAGGGCATAGGTGAGGGTGGACTTTCCCGCCCCGGAGGAGCCGATGATCCCCAGAAAATCCCCATCGGGGATCTCAAGGTTGATCCCCGAAAGGGCGTTTTTTTCGGCCCCGGCGTAACGAAAACTTAAATCCTTTATTGCAATCACGATTAACACTGTCTCACAATTTCAGGGCCAGTTTAAGGGGGATGTACAGGACCTGCACAATCACGGCGTTGATCGTGGCGGTGCCGAAGATGATCGCCATAAAGATCGCCAGGGGGGTCGGTTTGATATCAACCCCGGAGTAGTACATGATGTACATGACGGCAATGAAGGTAAAACCGCTGACCAGGGTGCTGAGAAAGGTACAAATGATGGGTTTTACGGGAATTTTGAGCTTTTCCAGGGGGATTTTGATCAAAAGGCACATGGCAACGGCCCCGAGGAGCTCGCTGGCAAAGTTGATGTAGGGCTGGCCGGGGAAAAACTGGCAAATCGCCCCCGCCAAAATCCCGATAATGGCCGCTTCGATAAAGGGCGGCTTTATCAGCATGATGATAAGGCAGTACATGGCGATGATAAAGTTGGGCTTCATCCCGAAGTTGATCACACTGCCGACAAAAAATTTGAGTACCGCCCCGGCGGCAAGCAGTATGCCGATGAGCAGTACATCCCGAATCTGGAGGCCCTTCTTTTCCTTTTGGGCCACTTCCCGTTTTTCCCTTGCATTTACCGTTTCCATAGTGTCTCCTTGTTTCTATATATAGAATCGTTTCTCTGCATAAGAACATAACATGGAGCTGATAAAAATGTCAAGAGATATTTTTATTTGCCGATAAAATAGTTATGAAAAGAATAACCGCAGCTTTATTCATTGGTTTGGGATTAGCGGCCCTGAGTACTGTTCAGGCTCAGCAGGCCCCCGATGGGGCGGGCTTTGTACAGGAAGGAATTGCCTCCTGGTATGGAACGGAATTTAACGGCAGGCCTACCGCATCGGGTGAACTCTTTAACGCCGCCCTGTTTACCGCCGCCCACCCTACCCTGCCTTTCGGGACGACATTGACGGTGACCAACCGGCAGAATAACAGGAAGGTGACGGTACGGGTAAATGACCGGGGACCCTTTGTGTCCGCCCGGATCATCGATCTTTCACGGGCGGCGGCGGAACAACTTGATATGTTGGCTACCGGAACCGCACCGGTGCTGGTAGAAGGGGTCATGGCCCCTGCGAACCCGGCGCCCTCCCCGCAGTATACGGGAACCAATTCTCAGACCGCTGCCGAGGGCAGCCGGGCCTCAGCCTCGGCTCAGATCGTCACCCAGTCCCCGCCCATTTACTCCGAACCAATATTGATTCAGCCGGTTCTGCCGCAGCCGCCGGTTCGGCAAGTTCAACCGGTTGAGCAATATCAGCCGGTTCCGCCGGTACAACAGCCGCAGCAACCGGTTCAGCCGCCTCAGCCGGTCCAGCAATATCAGCCGGTTCAACCGGTTCAGAACATAACGCCGCCCACGGTCCCGGCAAATAAGGTATTCCGAATCCAGGTCGGTTCCTACCGGGTCGCCCGGAATGCGGTGGAAACCTTTGACAAACTGAAAGCCGCGGGGCTTAACCCGGTCTATGAACGGAGCGGTGAATACTTCCGGGTGGTACTTTCAGGGATACGATCCGATGACGTAGACTCTGTAATAAGACGGATTGGGGCGGCGGGTTTTAGGGACCCCCTGATTCGGGAAGAATAAAATCCCAGCGGTTTTTTGAGCATGACGCCCCCGGTATTATCGGGGGATTTTTTTTGCCTGCCTTTATGGTAACATGATTTTATGAACAAACGCCGCAATCCATTCCCCAGGCGCGCTTTACGCTCGGACGCGCTGCTGCTGCTTACGGCCTGCATCTGGGGCTTTGCCTTTGTGGCACAGCGTTCCGGTATGGAATATGTGGGGCCCTTCGGCTTTAACGGTATACGGTTTTTGCTGGGAAGTTTCTCACTGGTCCCCGTCATCCTGTTAAGGCGGAAGGGCGGCGCGAAAAACAAATTTCTCCCCTACTCCCTTGCAGCGGGAACCTGCCTTTTTATCGCAGCAACACTGCAGCAGGTCGGGCTCATGTTTACCACGGCGGGAAACTCCGGATTTATCACCGGGCTCTATGTAGCGCTGACCCCGATCTTCGGCATCTTTTTGGGACGGAAGACCGGGCTGCCCACCTGGATTGGAGCGGCATTCACCCTGACCGGCCTTTACTTCCTCAGCGCGGCGGGACATGGGGATGCTTCGCAGCCCTGGGGCGCGATCAATCCCGGTGACATCATCACCGCAATAGGGGCCATCTTCTGGGCCTTTCACATCCTTTTAATTGACCGGCTGGTGCAGCGCATTGATCCGATAGTCCTTTCCGCCGGGCAATTTTTCTGGTGCGGCCTCTTTTCCCTGATCACAGCTTTACTGATTGAACCTTCGATCAACGACCTGGTTAAAAATATTGATCCCGGTCTGCTTGCATCGGGAACCTTTTCCTGGCAGAGCCTTCCCGTTTTATTCGCCGGCCTTGCCGCGGGAAAAAACAGCATCCTCCTCTCCCCCGATGCGCTCATTCCCATCCTCTACAGCGGATTCGGCTCGGTGGGCGTCGCCTATACCCTCCAAGCAGTTGCCCAGAAGGATGCGCCCCCGGCCCACGCCACCATCATCCTCTGCCTGGAAGGCTGCTTCGCCGCCATCGGCGGGGTGATCATCCTTTCGGAACCCTTGGGTCCCTGGACCCTGCTGGGATTTATCCTGATGTTCAGCGGCA
>BOAV01000085.1 GCA_026002045.1 Spirochaetia bacterium
CTATTATTTTAATAACAAAATTGAAATTATAATTTGATTATCAAAATTTGTTATAATTCAGTTCAGTGACTGCCGGGAGGAGTGGAAATGGGTGAAATAAAAAAACTGAAGTACTGCTGCAATGGACAATGGCTTGAATCTTCCACCGATAAATGGATGGATGTGTACGATCCAAGCCGGGGTGAAGTGATTGCCCGGGCGCCCTGCTGTACCAAAAAAGAACTTGAGCAGGTGCTGGATGCCGCTCAGATAGCTTTTAAAACATGGTCAAAAACACCGGTAATTAAACGTACACAGATTCTTTTTAAATTTCGGGAATTGGTAATTCAGCATATGGATGAACTAACCCGTTTGGTGGCCCAGGAAAACGGCAAGGTCTGGAGCGAAGCTGAAGGGGATATCCTTAAGGTTAAGGAACCGGTTGAATTGGCCTGCGGCGCCGCGACATTGATGCAGGGTGAATCATTGATGAACACCAGCGCCGGGTATGACACGGTGCTCTACCGGGAGCCGGTGGGGGTTTTTGTGGGGATAGCGCCCTTTAATTTCCCCGGAATGATCCCCATGGGCTGGATGACCCCCCTTTGCATTGCCACCGGAAATTGTATTGTTATAAAGGCCTCCAGTTCCACACCCTTAACCGGTATGCGGCTTCTGGAATTGCTGATTGAAGCGGGGCTTCCCAATGGGGTGGTAAGCATTGTGACCGCGGATCGCAATACCGCAGATCTGCTGCTCACCAGCCCCATTGTGAAGGGGATTAGCTTTGTCGGGACTACGGCGGTGGGCAAGAGCATATACGGCAAAGCCGCCTCCGAAGGAAAACGGGTGCAGGCCCTCTGTGAAGCCAAGAACCACGCCCTGGTTATGGATGACGCCGTTCTTGAACGGACCGCCCAGGGAATTATCAATTCAGCCTTCGGCTGCGCCGGGGAACGCTGTATGGCGCTGCCGGTGGTGGTAGCTCAGGAGGGAATTGCGGATCCCCTGGTGGAAGCCTTAATTAAATATGCAAAGGCCCTCAAGGTAGGCTGCGCCTATGACAAGGCTTCCGAGCTTGGCCCGGTGGTGAATCAGAAACATAAGGACAATATCCTTAACTGGATAGAAAAGGGTATTAAGGAAGGGGCGAAGCCGGTGCTTGACGGCCGGGGCATAAAGGTACCGGGTCTTGAAAAGGGTTTCTTTATCGGCCCAACGATTCTCGATCAGGTTACTGAAGATATGACCGTTGGGCAGCAGGAAATTTTCGGCCCCGTGCTTTGTATTAAAAGAGTAAAAACCTTTGAAGAGGGGGTTGCCCTTATCAACCGCAATCCCTTTGCAAACGGCGCGGTAATCTATACCTCCAGCGGTTTCCATGCCCGCAACTTTGCCCTGCATATCGATGGCGGCATGGTCGGCATTAATGTGGGGATACCGGTCCCGGTGGGGATGTTCCCCTTCTCGGGGCACAAGAATTCCTTCTTTGGGGATCTCCATGCCCTAGGCAAAGACGGGGTACGCTTTTTTACGGAAACCAAGGTAGTTACTTCTACATGGTTTGACGAAAATTCCGCCGGGAAAAAAGTTGATACCTGGGATGGTTCCATAGCCCGTTAAGATCAAGAATTGAGCCACGGATTAAAAGGGAAATTCGTGTCCTTTGCGGTTATCCTGTATTTATTTTTTTCCGCTTATAAGATATGCGTGTCTTCCCGTTTGGTATAAATTATCCCCCCTGCTGTCGATAACTACCGTTACGGGAAATTCTTTGACGGTTAAGCGGCGAACAGCCTCGTCCACAGCGGGGTTTGAACCGGCGTGATAGGCCCCCACGTTGATGAGGTCCTCGGTCTCCCCATAGACCGCCATGTTCCGGCGGATATACCCCGCCGCCTGACCGCTTGCCTTACCGGAAACAACCGGGGCAAGCCGGGAGATGCTCTGCAAAACATCGATCGCCGGATAGTGATAGGCCTGGGCCAGGTGCCGGGAAAGGACGATGTGGCCGTCAAGAATTCCCCGGACCGTATCCGCCACAGGCTCGTCCATGTCGTCGCCGTCTACCAGGATCGTGTAGAAGCCGGTGATGGTTCCCTTGTCGGAGGTGCCGCAGCGTTCCAGCAGTTTCGGCATGGAGTCGAACATGCTGGGGGTATAGCCCCGGGTTGCCGGGGGTTCCCCGGTGGCCAGTCCTATTTCCCGCTGTGCACGGGCAAAGCGGGTGACCGAATCAAAGAGGAGCATCACATCAAGGCCCTGGTCACGGAAATACTCCGCCACGGCGGTTGCCACATAGGCGCCGCGAAGCCGGGCAAGGGGAGGCGAATTGGAGGGGGTTACTATCAGCACAGAGCGGGCCAAGCCCTCGGGCCCTAAATCGTTTTCAATAAAGTCGTTTACTTCCCGGCCCCGTTCCCCGACAAGGGCCACCACATTTACATCGGCGCTGGTGTTCCGGGCGATCATCCCCATCAAGGTGGACTTCCCCACGCCGGAACCGGCGAAGATACCCAGCCGCTGTCCCCGGCCCACCGCAAGGAGGCCGTCGATGGCCCGTACTCCGGTGGCGATCCGTTCTTTTATCCGCCGACGCCGTAAGGGGTCCGGGGGATTCGCCATGGCGGGGTACATCACCGCCGATTCGATTTCCCCCTTGCCGTCTGTGGGCCTTCCCTGGGCGTCAAGAACCCGGCCCAGGAGTTTTGGGGACACCGCCACTTCAAGGCGGCCCCCGGAGGCAATGACCCGGTTCCCCACTTCGATGCCGTCGGTTTCTTCGTAGGCCATAAGCTGGACCGTTTCGTCCCGGAGGCCCACCACTTCCGCCTGAATGATCCCCCGGCCCTTGGGGGCTTCAATGCGGCATATCTCCCCGATAATGGCCTGGGGGCCGCGGCTCTCGATGAGAAGCCCCTGGACCTTGCTGATATGTCCCACGCATTTTATGGGGTCAATGCGCTCGGCGGTTTCAGCGTATTTGCGAATGATACCGGTTATATCGGGCACATCAATTCTATCGATCACCTCCGGCTCGAAAAGGGTGCTCATCATTACACTCCTTCAACGCCGGCAGACGGGCTAAGGCCTGTGGCATTAACCGGTTTTGCCTTTGCCTTGATGGGGGATAGTTCCAGAATCTTTGTTTCTATTTCCGCAAGCTGGCCGGAGATGCGGGCGTCAATTTCGCCGAAGTCGGTTTCGATGATGCAGCCGCCGGGATCAACCGTGGAATCCTCCGCCACCTGTATGCCCTTTACCCCTTCCATCTTCTGGATAAAATTATTGGCATGCTCGGTGGTAAGTTTCACATCCGCCAGGTTCACCCGGATAATGATATTGCCCCGGCCCTTTACCTTCTGCAGCGCCGCCGTCACATTTGCCCGTACCACATCCTTTTGGGTCTCGGAAATGATCTTGACAACCTTACGGGTCATCAGTAATACTAAATCTACGATCTGCTGCTCAGTTTCTTCGAGGATCTGCGCCCGCTGGCCCTGGGCCCGTTCAAGTACGGTCTGGACCCGTTCCACAAGGCGATCCGCTTCGGCTTTGCCTTCGGCAAAACCCTCTTCCCTTCCGGCGATCCTCCCCTGCTCTTCCGCCGCTTTCTTTTCAGCCTCAAAAGCGGTGTGGGACTCCTCTTCGAGTTCAGCGGCTTTTTGTTTTGCGTCGGCGATGATCTTTTCCGCTTCCGCTTCCGCATTCTGCTTGAGGGATTGGGCTTCTTCGCTTTTCTGCGTTGTCTCAAGGGCAGAGGCATCCCGGGCTTCCTGAACAATGTTTTCGGCCTCCGCCTTTGCGGAATTGATCAGTTCTTCCCGCTCGGATTCCCACTGTATTTTAAAAGCTTCAGCTTCCTTCCGTAAATCCTCTGCGGTAGGCCCGGTATATTCTTCTACCTCCGGAGCCGCCTCCACCACCGCATCCTCCCGGGCAAAATGCGCCAGTTCGGGATAAGAGGTGGGAGGTTCCAATACAATCCTGGGGCCGTTTAAAGTAATTTCACCGGGTCTGAATACCGCTTTCGCCACAATCTACTTCCTTGCCATCAACATGGAGTTTTCTGAAAGAAAACTCCCAAGTTTAAAAAAATCTTTGATTTTTTTAAACAACCATCTCATCTTCGCCGCCGCGGGCGACAACGATTTCACCGGTATCCTCAAGGTGACGGATAATCCCTACAATTTTCTGCTGGGCTTCTTCAACATCCTTTAACCTGATGGGGCCCATGAATTCCATATCTTCCTTGAGCATCCCCGCAGCACGCTTGGACATATTCCTGAAGATCTTGTCCTGCACTTCGGCGTCCACCGACTTGAGGGCCTTGGATAATTCCGCGGAATCCACTTCCCGCAAAACCTTCTGGATAGACTTGTCGTCGATCATAACAATATCTTCGAACACGAACATCCGCTTCTTGATCTCCTCCGCAAGTTCCGGATCCTCGTCTTCCAAAGATTCGATGATCGTTTTTTCCGATGAGCGGTCAATCATGTTGAGAATTTCAACGATACTTCCAACGCCGCCGGCTGCGGTGTAGTCTTCACTGGACAGGGTGGAGAGTTTCTTTTCCAGCACCCGTTCAACTTCCCGGAGCACCTCCGGGCTGGTGCGATCCATGGTAGCAATTCTGCGGGCCACATCGCTCTGCACCTCGTGGGGAAGGCTCTTGAGTATGACCGAGGATTTATTCGGCTCAAGGTAGGCCAGAATAAGCGCGATGGTCTGGGGATGCTCCTGCTGAATAAAGTTTAAAAGGTGCGCCGGATCTGTCCGGCGGATAAAATCAAAGGGCCGCACCTGCAAACTTGAGGTGAGGCGGTTGATAATATCGATGGCCTTCTGGCTTCCCAGAGATTTTTCCAGCAGCTCCCGTGCGTAATCAATACCCCCTGAGGTGATGAACTGGTTCGCCATCATCAGTTCCTGGAACTCCTGGAGGATGGCATCCCGCTGCTCCGCCTCTATGGTTTCCATCCGGGCAATTTCAAAGGTGAGGGTTTCAATTTCATCTTCCCGGAGGTATTTGAAGATCTCCGAAGAAACTTCCGATCCGATGGAGACCAGGAATGCGGCGGCCTTTTCCCGGCCCGATAGATCCTTGTTACCCTTTTTCTTTGCGGTTGCGGGATCGCCTGCTTTTGCCATTTCCTATTCCTCCGAAAGCCAGGTTCTGATGAGCTGAGCCACATCCTCAGGATGTTCCTTGGCCATATTGGCCGCATTTGCCTGAATTTCCATCCGTGTCCGCTCTTCCACAGACAGGGAAACATCCACCCCTTGAGCTTCCGTCTCTGCGATGGTACTTTCCCGAATTGCCTGCTCACGCCTGGCCCGCTCGTCCTCTGCCGCCCGCCGTTTCCGTTCCAGGTTCTGGGATATGATTCTGAAAAGGATGAACCCTACCAACAGTAAGACTAAGCCCCCAAGGAATATCAATACGGTGGTCGTCATCTGCTGCTTTTTGAAATATTTTGCGTCCTCATCGGAAAATTCTTTGCTCCGGTCAAAGGGGATATTCTGTACCGTTACCGCATCCCGCCCGGCAACATACCCCACGGCGTTCTGTACCAAAAGCTGGGCTGCCTGCAGATCTTCTGCGGGGACCGGGATATATTCCCGATCAATCGTACCATCGGGAAGGGTCACAGGTTTTCCCTTTTCATCGTACTTCCATTTCCACTTCCCGTCGATGTTTACCGAAACCGTCACCCGGTCAATTTTTGGACTCTGTTCAACCTGGGTAACTTTTCTATTCAGCTCGTTATTCTGCTTATGGTTTTCCTGGGTCATTTCGCCGGTCATGTTAGACATATCTTTATAAGCCGGAGGAGTCTGGCCTTCGACACCGGCGGGGCCTTCGGGGTTAAGCCCGGTTCCCGTCCATTTTTGAGAGGAATCCTCTATTGAACGAGGAATGGATTGTACCCTTTCTGAATCGTCATAGGCCAGACCGGGAGTACGTTCTTTAATAATGATAGGCAGAAATTCTTCCGATTCAATATTCTTTTTGCTCATATCCTTTTCGATTTTGACATTGAGGTCCCTCACCCGGTCGGCAGAAAAGGTAGATTGCAGGGCAGCCAAAACCTTTGCCCGTAACGCGGCTTCCTCTGCCTGGACTTGTTTAGATTCCTTTTCAATAAGACTGAGCCGGTCAAAGGCCGCCATGCCTTCAAAGTCGTTGAGGACAAGCCCGTCAGGACCGGTAATAACAATGTTACTGTCGGTGAGCCCCTGTACGGCGAACCTGAGGATCTTCTGGATACCTTCGATCTTCTTGCGGTCCGCCGTGATGTTGCTCCCCGGTTTGGGAAAGATGATCACGCTGGCGGTTACGGGGTTCTGATCGGAACGGAACAGCGTCCGTTCCGGAAATACGATGGTAACATTGGCGTTGTCGATTTCGTCCAGGGCTTTTATATGCTCGGTGACCATTTGGGTAATGGACCGCTGGAGGTTTACATTCCGTTCAAAGTCGGTGATGGTCCACCGTTCCCGGTCGAAGATCGCCCAGGGGTCTGTCCCCGAGGGAATAAGATCTTCCCGGATCAGAATGGACCTGATCCTGCGGGCAGTTGCCTCATCGTTTACCTGAATCACCCCTGCGGCGGTAACCGATGTCCGCACCCCCTCCGCATTTATGCGGGAGATGATCCGGTCACGGTCAACCTCGTCCCGTATGGGCGCGTCAATGACCGGCGTCATGGTCGGCGCGGAAGACACCGAAAAGAGGGCCACAACGCCCCCGATTGCCACCACGGCAATTCCAATCAGCATGATCCGCTGAACCATGGACCACTTGCCCCAGAGTCCTGTGATCTGGGCTATAATCTTTTTTAACCACTCCATATATTCCCCTCCCCAGGAGTGCTGATTCAGCAAAGCTGAATCAGCTTGGAGTTTTTCTTTCAGAAAAACTCCACTATTTTATTTTTTTACCGTGTTTCTACCGCACATTAATAATATCTTTCCAGCCCTGCACAAGGCGGCTCAGGATGTTCCGGGTAATGTTCAGGGACATACTGGCCTTTGCCTGTGAGATGGTAAGATCGTGAATATCAACCGAATCAGGATCGGTGATGGCCTGTTCCGCAAGGCTTGAGGCAAACTGCTGATCCCCGGAAACCTTGTCCAGGGACTGAAGCATGATATCCCCAAACGAACCGGCGGCAGCCTTTTCCTTAAGGGATTGGCTGTTCGGCGACAAATGTTTTGGGTTTGTTAAATTGAGGGGAATCTTATCCCCGGTCACCATATTTGCAGAAAGAACGTTCATATATTACCTCCCAATAATATAAAAGTAAAACTAACGGCTCCCGATATTCAGGGCCTGCTGGAACATGGCCTTGGCGCCGTCGATGATCGATGCGTTGGCCTCGTAGGCCCGGGACGCGGCGATCATGTCGGTCATTTCGGTTACGATATCCACGTTGGGCATTTCAACATAGCCCTGCCGGGGCCCGGTCTTGATCGCGTCCGGGTGGGTGGGATCGTAGACCAGTTTATTCTCCGTAGCATAGTCCTTCTGCACTTCCAGGACCCGCACCCCCTTGCCAATGCCTGAGTCCATGGATTCAGGCAGGAAGGGTGAACGCCAGGCAGGACCTTCGGCACGGGGCCGCATAATCACCCGGCTCCTCCGGTAGGGGCCGCCCTCGGCGGTGCGGGTGGTGGACGCGTTGGCGATATTGTCGGCGATCACATCGTTACGGAGCCTTTGGGCGCTCATCCCGGTGGCCGCTATGTTTATCGAATTAAAAATTCCCATTTGCTATTATCCTCTTAATACCTGATTTACCTGGCTGAACTCGAAAGTCGCGGCCTGGGCCAGCAGGGAATAGGTCATCTGGTTTTCCAGAGCCAGCATAAATTCCTGTTCAGGGTCAACGTTGTTACCGTTGTTGTTATAGGTGCTGGTATAATCCAGCACCCGCCGGACTTGCACATCCTGATAATTCCGTTCCCGGTAGCTTGGTATATGTTTGGGATTGGTCAGGGTCAGTTCCAGGGCCGGCTTCTGTTTTTCCGTGTCCAGGGCCCGTTTCAGCTCGCTTTCAAAATTCACCGTTGAACGCTTGAAATTGGGGACATCGGCGTTGGCAATATTGTTGGCGATCACTTCCCGGCGGATGCTGTTGGCATCCAGAGCACGGTGAAGCAGATCCACTGTCTTTCCAAAACTGTTATCAACCTTCATTTACATCCTCCCGATATAAACATCGGCAAAATCCGGAAAATTTTAACCACAAAGGACACAAAGTTTCACGAAGTAATTAATAAAATCCCTTCTTCCTTTGTGCGACTTCTTCGACTTTGTGGTTTTCTTTTCCGTGCTCATAAAATATACCTGCCCAAATCCTGATCCATCACGAGACCGTTGAGTTTCTCGTTCACATATTCGGCGGTGATGGGGATCTTTGCCGGGGCGATATCCGGGGCCTCAAAGGAGAGTTCCTCCAGCAGGGCTTCCATGATCGTATGGAGCCGCCGGGCGCCGATGTTTTCCAGCCGGGCATTGACTTCGGCGGCCAGGGCCGCAAGCCGGTCTATGGCTTCGGGGGTAAAATCGATTTCGACTTTTTCGGTGGACAGGAGGCCCGTGTACTGTTTGGTCAGGGCATTTTTGGGTTCGGTGAGGATGCGGAGGAAATCATCCTTGCCCAGGGAATCCAGTTCCACCCGCAGGGGGAAGCGGCCCTGAAGCTCCGGGATAAGGTCCGAGGGCTTGCTTACGTTGAAGGCCCCGGCAGCGACAAAGAGGATGTGGTCGGTGTTCACCGGCCCCCACTTGGTGTTGACCGTGGCCCCCTCCACGATGGGGAGGATGTCCCGCTGAACACCCTCGCGGCTCACATCGGGTCCGCCGCCCCCGCGATCGCCCTTGACGGCGATCTTGTCGATCTCGTCGATAAAAACGATCCCCGTTTCCTCAACCCGCTGCCGGGCTTCGTCGCTTACCCGGTCCTTATCGAGAAGTTTTTCAGCCTCCTCGGCCTTGAGTATTTCACGGGCACGTTTCACCGTGACCACCTTCTTTTTCTTGTTGCCCCCGAAGAAACCGGCGATCCCGGAAAGACTGTTTTCCAAATCTTCCATGCCGCCCCCCATCATTTCAATTGAGGGGAACTGGGGGTTCTGGCTCACGGTGATTTCCACGGTCCGCTCTTCAAGTTTTCCTTCCCGAAGCATGGTCCTGAATTTTTCGCGGGTGGAATTATCCTTGGGTGTTTCCGCGGCAGCCTGATCGATTTCCGACTGTTCGTTTGCATTATCGGCCTCATTCTGTGCACCCCGGTTAAAGGGGATGCCAATTTGAATGGCGGTCCCCATGATTCCCGGTCCGCCGGGATTATCGGGATTGATGGAAAAGGCCCCCATGGGACGCACCACCGGTCCCGCCTTCGGCTTTGCCTCTTTTGCCTTCGCACCTGATCCGGGGAGGAGCAGATCGATGAGGGCCTCCTCGGCCCGCTTTTCCGCTTCCGCGGTGACCGATTCCTGCATCTCCTGTTTTACCATCTGGATACCGGCGGCCATGAGGTCACGGATCATGGATTCCACATCCCGGCCCACATAGCCCACCTCGGTGTACTTGGTAGCCTCAACTTTGATGAAGGGTGACCCCGCAAGTTTGGCGAGCCGCCGGGCAATTTCAGTTTTGCCCACCCCCGTAGGCCCAATCATCAGAATATTTTTTGGGGCGATATCGTCCCGGATTTCCGGCTCCAGCTTGAGCCGCCGGATGCGGTTACGGAGGGCAACGGCCACGGCCCGCTTGGCCTTCTTCTGCCCCACGATGTACTTGTCCAGTTCCGCCACGATTTCCCGCGGAGTAAGCCGGTCCAGATTTTTTTCGTTCGCCTTTTGGTCAGCCATTACTTTAATTCCTCCAGGGTGATCTGTGCGTTGGTATAGATGCAGATGGTTCCCGCAATTTTAAGGCTCTTTTCGGCTATCTCCGCGGCGGAAAAACTGCTGCCCTCAAGATAGGCCAGTGCCGCCGCGTAGGCGTAGTTCCCGCCGGAACCGATTGCCAGCGCGTCCTCCGCCGGCTCGATCACATCCCCGGTGCCGGATATGAGCAGGGTCTTGGAAAGGTCCGCCACCAGGAGCAGGGCCTCAAGTTTCCGCAGGGCCCGGTCGGTGCGCCATTCCTTTGCCAGTTCCACCGCCGCCCGGAGCAGGTCCCCGGAGTACTCCTTGAGCTTTTCCTCAAAGCGGTCAAAGAGGGTAAAGGCATCGGCGGTGGCCCCGGCAAAACCGCAGAGGACCTTGCCGTCCATCAAGCGTCGCACCTTGCGGGCGTTGTTCTTCATCACCGTTTCACCCATGGTTACCTGCCCGTCACCGGCCATGGCGACCTTGCCGTCCCGGCGCACCGCCAACACCGTGGTACTGCGGATTCTGTTTTTCTCATGATCACTCATGTTTTACTCCTCATAAAAACTTGAAGGGAAGAAGATAAACCACAGAGGGCACGGAGAATACACAGAGGACACAGAGAAGAGAAAAAAATAATATCTTCCTCTGTGTTCTCTGTGTCTTCCCTCTGTGCCCTCTGTGGTAATGTATTCGTCTTCATATTCCTGCCCTTCCCCCGAATGCGATTATCTCCACAGTGATGATGAAGTTGATCTCGCGGCGGTGGCGGCGGAAGAAAAGGATGATGCGGAATAAATGACGAAAGACAGCGT
>BOAV01000086.1 GCA_026002045.1 Spirochaetia bacterium
TCGCCCAGAGTTCCTCCGCGGTACACCGCGGCGCTGCCCAAGGCGAATATGCGGTTGCTTTAACTTATGAGGATCCTTCGGTCAGTTATGTGCGGGACGGCGCTCCGGTAAAGGTCGTATACCCCAAGGAAGGCGCGGTCTTTTTGGGAGCCGCCACGGCGATTGTGAAGGGCGCAAAAAATCTTGACAACGCCAAGAAGTTTATTGATTTCATCCTCAGCCCGGAGGCGCAGGCTGTCTACGGCAACGAACTGACCGCAAGGCCGGTGCGTTCAGACGCGGTGACAGGCACCCACATGGTCCCCATGAAGGATATAAAACTTCTCGTTGAAGACGGCGCCTATGTTACCGCCCACCGCAGCGAAATCATCGAGCGTTACCGGACCATACTTACTTCGGTTCAATAAACGTTTTTGAAGGGCGCTCAGGCGCTTCCTGATGCCGGGCCGAAAAAATCGGCCCGGCGTTTTTAATTTAACTGTGCGGAGGTTCCCCCCATGAGCGTAAAGATTCAGTTTCAAAATGTGACAAAAAAATACGGGGAAACAACGGTTATCCCGGATCTTTCCCTGGAAGTAAAAGAGGGAGAGTTCTTTACCCTTCTGGGGCCTTCGGGGTGCGGCAAGACAACCTTGCTGCGGATGGTTGCGGGATTCAACTCCATAGAAGCGGGAACCATCAGTTTTAACGATAAGGTAATAAACAATTTGTCGCCGGGGAAGCGGAATATCGGCATGGTTTTTCAGAACTACGCCATTTTTCCCCACATGAATGTAAAACAAAATGTCGCCTTCGGCCTTACCAACCGCGCTGTCCCAAAAGATGAAATTGAAAAGCGTGTTGAAAAAATACTTGATACCGTAAAAATTACAGAATACAGGGACCGTATGCCCGAAAGCCTTTCCGGCGGGCAGCAGCAGCGGGTCGCCCTTGCGCGGGCCATTGTCATTGAGCCCGACGTGCTTCTCATGGACGAACCCCTCTCCAACCTGGACGCCAAACTGCGGGTGGACATGCGGAACGCCATTAAGGAAATACAGAACGCCATTCAAATTACTACGATTTATGTTACCCACGATCAGGAGGAGGCCATGGCGGTTTCCGACCGGATCGCCATTATGAACAGGGGTGTTATCCAGCATATCGGGAGCCCCCGTGAAATTTACCGCCGCCCCGCCAATCTTTTTGTGGCAACCTTTATCGGGCACACCAATGTGCTGGAGGGAACCCTTAAACGCAACGGGAACGCGGCGCGGCTGTCCATCGGAACCTACGCCGAAAATTTTGAGGGCCCCCTTGCCGGAGGGGACGGGGAAGCGCCGGTCAAAGTGTCGGTGCGTCCCGAAGAATTCTACATCGCCGAAGGGAAGGCCGACAGCGGACTCAAGGGGAAGATACTCAACGCCATGTTCCTTGGCCTGAATACCCATTACTTCATTGCCCTGGAAAGCGGGCAGCGTGTTGAAATTGTTGAACAATCCGCATCGGAAAAAATCTATAAAAACGGTGAAGATGTTTTTCTTAAAATACACCGGGACAGGATCAATATATTTGATGCAGGCGGTGAGCGTAACTTAACCGCGGGCGGAAACAAATGAACGAGCCCCGCAAAAAAGACGCCTGGACAATAATCACCGGCGCAGTATTTTTAATCTATATTGTGTTTCTTTTGTATCCCCTGATCACCCTGTTTGCGAAAAGCCTGATCGGCCCTGAGGGTTTTTCCCTTGCATCTTTTCAAAAGTTTTTTTCATCAAAATATTATTACGGTACGATTGTAAACAGCCTGAGGGTTACCTTCAGCGTCACCCTTTTAACCGTTGTACTGGCGGTTCCCCTTGCCTATGTGATGAACACCGTTAAGATACGTTTTGCCGCGGCCATTCAGATTCTTATATTGATATCCTCCACCAGCGCGCCCTTTATCGGCGCCTATTCCTGGATACTGCTTTTAGGCAGAAGCGGGGTCATCACGGTTTTTTTCCGGGATGTTTTCGGCATTGCCACGCCGGACATTTACGGCTTTAACGGAATACTGCTGGTGCTGACCCTGCAGCTTACCCCGCTTATTTTTATGTATGTTTCCGGGGCCCTTAAGACCGTGGACAGTTCTTTAATCGAAGCCTCCGAAAGCATGAACTGTACGGGGGTAAAAAAAATGGTCCGGATCACCGCCCCCCTTATCCTGCCTACGATTCTTGCGGGGAGTCTTTTGGTGTTTATGCGCGCCCTTGCGGATTTCGGAACCCCCATGCTGATAGGGGAAGGCTACCGCACGATCCCGGTGCTCATCTTTAATGAGTTTATCAGTGAGATGGGGGACGACGACAGTTTTGCCGCGGCGATCAGTATTATGGTCGTGGTATTCGCCACTTCCATATTTTTGGTGCAGAAATTTGTCGCGGAAAAAAAATCCTATACCACCACATCCCTGCGGCCCATTCAGCCTAAAAAAGAAAAGGGACTGCGGAATATTCTGGCCCATGCTTTTATATATATCTATGTAATCCTGGCCATTATGCCCCAGGCCTATGTGGCCTATACTTCTTTTCTAAAAACCAGGGGAAAGATGTTTGTCCCCGGTTATTCTCTTGACAGTTATATTACGGCCTTTTCAAAAATCGGGGACGCCATCACCAATACCTTTGTGCTGGCCCTTTCGGCCCTCGCAATCATCGTGGTCATTGCATCACTGGTGGCCTATGTTACGGTCCGCAGGCCCAGCGCCCTGACCAATATTCTTGATATTGCTACGATGTTCCCCTATATCGTTCCCGGTTCAATCCTTGGTATCGCCCTGCTGATGACCTTTAACAAGCAGCCCATGTATTTAAGCGGCACCGCATTTATTTTGGTCCTGGCCTTTACGATCCGCCGCCTTCCCTATACCATCCGTTCCAGCAGCGCCATCCTGCATCAGATTAGCGTTAGTACGGAAGAAGCGGCCATCAGCCTGGGGGCTTCCAAATTCAAAACCTTTACCCGCATCACCGTTCCCGCGATGCTCCCCGGCGTGTTCTCCGGGGCCATACTCAGCTGGGTATCCATACTGACGGAACTGAGCACTTCGATCCTTCTCTATACCACCGCAACCCGCACCATGACGATTGCGATTTATACCGAAGTGCTCCGGGGCAACTACGGAACCGCCGCCGCCCTCTCATCGATCCTTTCGCTGATAACCGTTATTTCCCTTTTGATCTTCTTTAAGGTGACGGGGAAGCGGGAACTGAACATGTAGTTCCGCATTATCAGCTTGTAAAGAGGACCGGAAAAAAAGTACAATCTTCTCATGCAAAAGCGAACACTCGATCCCTCTACTATAAAAGCCCTTGCCATCGATCTTGATGGGACCGTTCTTGCGCCCGGCGCGGTCTTGATGGAGCGTACCATCCGGGCGGTCAATGCCTGCCGGGAAAAGGGCTTGGCCGTCATCATTGCCACCGGGCGGGCCATTGAGGCGGCTGAACGGTTCAGGCTGCCCCTGGGCGTAACCGGTCCCATGGTTTACTACAACGGCGCGGTGGTGGCGGACATGCCCGGCGGCAAAATCCTCAGCGCAACCCTGCTGGACCTTGAGGCGGTGAATTTCTGCATCGATCTTTCCCGCAGTACCGGGGTTTATTATCAGGTCTTTCTGCCGGGAACCACGGAGAATCCCCGGCAGCGGCTGGTGGCGGAACGGCCCGGCGCAGAAAGGGATATGTACCATAACCACACGGGGATACAGGCTGAAATCGGGGACCTGAAAGAGGCCATCGCCGCGCCGGGCATTACCGGCTGCATCAAGAGCATGTTCCTGGCGGAGCCGGAAGTGCAGGATATGATACGGCCAAAAATTGAAGAACGTTTCGGCGATAAGCTTTACATAGCCCGAACCCTGCGGACCTTTCTGGAAATCATGAATCCCAATGTTTCCAAGGGCGAGGGGCTCAAGATCGCTTTGCAGCGCCGTGGTTTGGACGCCGCTCAGGTTATCGCCTTTGGGGATGAGGAAAACGACCTCCCCATGTTCGGCGCAACGGGTTTTGCCATTGCCCCTGCCAACGCAAAGGAATCGGTGCGTAATGCGGCGGACCTCGTAATCGGCCCCAACACGGAAGACGGGGTTGCGGCGTTTCTGGAAAAAACTTTTCTCTAAAAACGGCGGATTATTCCGCGAATACCTCTTTTAGATTTATGGTGCAGCCCGGCAGCACCGAAACCGGGGCCATGTCATTTTCATCGTAGGTATTGACAATGTAATGGTCGTTTTCAAGGATGAATGTCTGCACGTCTTCGGAGTCCGGATCCACGATCCAGTATTCACGAACCCCGGCCTGTTGATATTTGCGGAATTTTACGATCTTGTCATAGCGGGCAGTAGTGGGGGACAGGATTTCAATGACCAAATCCGGAGCGCCGTTACAGCCCCGGTCATCCAGTTTGGAGGGATCGCAGATCACCACGATGTCCGGCTCCAGAACGGTGTCGTCACTGTTATCCGCCGCCGGGTTCAGCCTGACCGAAAAGGGCGCCGCTGCCCCCCTGCTGCGGCCTTTTGCTTTCTCGTACCGGTTATTTGCAGGACGAACACAATCGCTATCAGGCCGATTCCCGCAATGTCCGTGACAAGTCCGGGATCGATAAGGCCCAAACCTCCCACAAGCGCCATGATCCGCTCAATGGGGGGCATATGTTTAAACATGTAACCCTCAATGCCGCTTGCAACGCCCCACATTCCGATAAGTGAGGAGATTATGATCTGTACCACCTTGAGCGTGTTGGCGGGATCACCCGGATTGGGAAAAACGAAAAGCATGGCGGGGTTCAGGACAAAAATGTAGGGAATGATGAATGCCGTAATTGCCAGCCGCGTGGCGGTGATGCCGGTTTTTATCGGATTCGACTTTGCAATGGCTGCGCCCGCATAGGCCGCAAGGGCCACCGGCGGGGTTATGTCCGCCACGATACCGAAGTAGAATACGAACATATGCGCCGCAAGGACCGGCACTTTTACCCCCGGGGATATTTCCATGGCCATTACGATGGGCGCGGTGATGGTTGCCATGATCACATAGTTTGCGGTGGTGGGAATACCCATGCCCAGAATGATGCATGATATCATCGTAAAAAATAAAGCCAGCAACAGATTATTCCGGGAAAGGCCGACCAGCACTGAAACCAGAATTTGTCCCAGGCCGGTGAGGGAGACTATCCCCACCACAATGCCCGCCAGGGCGCAGGCCATTGCCACTCCGATGGTGTTTTTTGAACCTGCGGCAAGGGCGTCCGCAAAGCTTGCCGGTGTAAAGCGGGTTTCCTTTTTAAACACCGACACGATAAGAATCGATAAAATGGCAAAGCAGGCAGACTTTGCGGGGGTAAACCAGTTCATAAAACCTACCAGCACCAGTACCGGCAAAAACAAATATCCCTTTGCAAGAAGCAGGGGAAAAAATTTCGGGATGGATTCTCTGGGCAGCCCCTTAAGGCCGAGCTTTTTTGCTTCAAAATGGATCATCAGGAAGATGCCGGTAAAGTAGAGGATTGCAGGTAAAATGGCGGCCACCGCAATGCGGGCATAGGGTAGGTTGGTATACTCGCTCATCAAAAATGCCGCAGCGCCCATGATGGGCGGCATTATCTGTCCCCCGGTGGAGGCCGCAGCTTCAACCGCTGCGGCAAAGTGGGGCTTGTAGCCGGTCTTCTTCATCACCGGAATAGTAACGCTGCCGGAGCCCACGGTATTTGCCACGGAGCTCCCCGAATACATTCCCTCAAGGGCGCTTGCGATAACCGCCACCTTCGCCGGTCCTCCTGAGGCAAAGCCCGCTACCGAGTTTGCAAGATCGATGAAGAAGGATGCTACGCCGGATTTTTCCAGAAATGCCGCCAGGAAAATAAACAACACGATGAATGTGGAACAGACCCCGATGGGGGTGCCGATGATGCCCTCGGTGGTGTAGAAAAGCTGGTGGACCACACGCTTCAATGAATAATGATCGGGGCAGACAAAGGCATAGATGATAAACCCCGCAGCCACCACCAGAATCGGAATACCCACCACCCTGCGGCACAGCTCTGCGAGGATGATGATGCCGGTAACGCCAATAACCATATCCTGGGGCTTCAACGCCACGGCGCGGTTCACGATCACCTGAAAATTAAACACATAATAGAGGAAACAGGATGCGCCTATGATGCCCAGCACCAGGTCATACCACGCAACGCTGTTTACCCGTTTGGTGTGCAACCGGTGTATGGGATATAAAATATATCCGATAAGGATGAGCAGCGCCAGAAATGAGCATCTCCGTACCTGTTCCGGCAGGGATACAAAAAGGGTAACCCAAAACACATAAGCCCCGAAAAGCAGTAAAAGTCCTTTGACGATAATGCCTGGAACGCCGGTAAACTGGCGCACATTTGATTCCTTGTCAAATTGCTTGATGAGTTCCTCGGTTTCTTCTGTCGTCAATTCTCTCTCATGAACCATATTATCCTCTTAACACGAAACGTAATGTGGGCATTCCTGCCGCATAGATCCCGTAAACTTATTTTTTCATCCCCGAAGAAAAATGTATGATCGGAAACAGTACCTACAATAAAATTCAATTCATTAAAGGTTTGGGTAAAGCCGCTTATTACCAGTGCATCGCCCCGGCGGGTCAGCTGCTGCCCCTCTGATAGATCGGTCTGCATACCGGCGCCGAAATTATAAAACAAGGTAGAAACCGGCTTTATCAAAATACCCTCCACCCGGAAGGTATCCCGTACCGGCGTTTGGTTCACGCTATGTATAAATTCTACCGCGAATTCATCGCCGTCATGAATATTCGTTTGCCAAAAAATACGCCCCGAGTCTGTTTCAACAATCACAAGCCGGGGCGGAAGAAACACACACACCGTGATAGTAAGCGCCGCAATAACTGCGGCGCCCGCTATCACAAAAGCCCAAGGACGCATTATTTCAGGGCGCCGATTTCCTTAAAGTATTTTTCCGCGCCGGGATGGAAGGGTACCGAAATACCGGAGACCGCATATCCGGACTCAAGCTCCGCACCCTTTACGTGGGCCGATGTAATTTCAGCCTTGTTGTCGAACAACGTTTTCGTAAGGGTATAAATCGTATCCGCAGATATTTTTTTGCTGGCAATCAGGGTGGCTTTGATCGTAAGGGTCTGCACATTGTTGGGGTTGCCGCGGTAACTGTTTCCGGGTATGACCAGCTTTGTGTAGAAGGGGTACTGCTTGATGATCGCATCCGCATGGGCATCGTCAATGTCCAGGAGCGTCACCGTCTTGTTAATGGCAAGGTCCATAACCGCCGTTGTCGGGGCCCCGGCCACGCAGAAAAAGGCGTCGATTTTGCCGTCCCGGAGCGCATCCGCGGAGGCGCCGAAGCTCAGGTTCTGCCGGTTAAAATCATTCGGCCCGATGCCGTAACCCGCAAGGATCTGGTTGGCGTTGAATTCCACCCCGCTTCCCGCATCCCCTACGGAAACATTTTTCCCCTTGAGATCGGCAATCGTTGTTATACCCTTGCTTGGGTCCGCCACAACCTGACAGGCCTCCGCATAGAGGGCCGCCACGGCCTGAAAATCGGTGATTTTTTCGCCGTTAAAGAGGTCAATCCCCTTGTATGCATAGTCCATCACGTCGTTCTGCACCAGGGCAATCTCAACCTCACCCGCCTGGATAAGCTGAATGTTCGCCTTTGAGGCCCCGGTTGACTGAATAATGACCGGTATGCCGGTCTTGTTCTGCACAATCTGCCCAAAAGCGGAGCCGTAGGCGTAGTAGGTCCCGGTGTTTCCGCCGGTCGCAAGCCTGAGCCGCTCAGTTTTCTTCTCACCGCCGCCGGCGGCAAAGCCCATTACCAGCGGCACAACCAAAAGCGCCGCTGCCATAGCCGTTTTCTTCATCATCTTTCCTCCTGAAATTCATAGCAATCAGTTAGTTATAAATTATATGGCAAAATTTTACAAGGTGAGTAGAGGGCAGGTGAGAATGGTCATTTTTTTAGACAAACACTTCTTTTGCAAAAGGAATGGACGCCATGGCCCCCTTCCGGGAAACCGCGATGGAAGCGGCCTTGCAGGCAAGGGCCAGCGCTTCCCGCACACTTAAGCTCCGCGCACGGGCGGCGATGAAGTAGCCGGTAAAGGTGTCCCCCGCCGCGGTGGTGTCCGTAACGGGGAGGTCGATAATCTCACCCTTTTCCCGTATTGCGTCAAAGCCATAAAAAGCGCCGTCCTTTCCGGCGGTCAAAATAATTTCAGCATGGGGGAATTTCTTGACCAGGTTTTCCAGAATTACGGAAAAAGACGTTTCCTGCGGTAGAGCCGCCAGAGCGGCCCCCTCAATTTCATTGACAAAAAAGGCGTCCGCCAAATTCAGGGGCAGATTGTTGATCCCTTCATCATAAGGGGATGGGTTCAGGTAAATTTTCAGGCCCCGGTTTTTCGCCTCCCGCATAACTTCTGCGGTACAGTTAATTTCGTTTTGTAATACTACGATGTCGCCGGGGCCGAATTGTGTCAGGGCGCGGTTTATTTCATCATCCGTAATAAGGGCGTTCCCCCCGGAAAAAAGTACGATGGCGTTTTGCCGTTTTTTATCCAGTTGAATCAGGGCCTGCCCGGTGGCCTCTTCGTATTGGGCGACATGATCCGTATTCACCCCGTAGGATTGCAAAAGCTCAAGCAGGAATTTTCCATCGGCGCCGATTTTTCCCGCCATGTACGTTTTCATCCCCGCCTTTGCCAGGCTTGCCGCCTGGTTGGCCCCCTTGCCCCCGGCGCTCTTTTCCAGGGCGCTTGAGCCGATGGTTTCTCCGGGGCGCACGATATGATCAACAGAAAAGATCAGATCGATATTTAAAGAACCGAACACCAACACTTTCATAATAATCAAATTAATGTTATTTTATGTTATTAACAAGAGGATAAAGATATGAAAAAACGGTCGATCATCATCGACACCGATCCGGGGATTGACGATGCGATAGCCCTTGCCGCAGCGCTTTTTTCCGAAGAACTGGATATCCGCCTGATAAGCACCGTCGCAGGGAATGTCAGCCTGGAGAAAACCACCAATAACGCCCTCAAGCTTCTGACATTTTGGGGCAAACGTATTCCGGTGGCCATGGGCGCGGATCGGCCCCTGCTGGCCTCTCCTTCGGACGCGGCCCATGTCCACGGCGCAAGCGGTATGGACGGTTACGATTTTCCCATTCCGGACCGGAGCAATCTTTTAGCGGAACACGCGGTCAACGCCATAAGTAAAACCCTTAAGGAAAGCGCGGAAAAAATCACCCTGGTCCCCATCGGTCCCCTTACCAACATCGCATTGCTTCTGCGGATGTACCCCGATGCGAGGGAAAAGATCGCAGAAATTGTTTTGATGGGCGGCAGCCTTACCCGGGGCAACAAGGGGGTGATGTCGGAGTTCAATATTGCCTGCGATCCCGAGGCGGCGCGGATCCTGTTCGAGAGCGGCCTGCCGATTGTGATGGCCCCTCTGGATGTGGGCTGGAAGGCGCTGGTGCGACCGGAGGATGCGGCAAAAATTAAGGCCATGGGCCGCACCGGGGAGATGATCTACGCACTGCTCCAGCATTACCGCAGCGGCGACATCAATACGGGTTTTGAAATGTACGACAGCTGCGCCATCGCATATCTTCTGCGGCCTGAAATGTTTGAAGTTGCGGAAACATTCGTGGCGGTGGAGACCGCAGGAATACTGACTGCGGGAACAACTTTGGTGGATCTTAAGGGCTATCTTAAACAAGCGCCCAACGTAAAGGTTTGTGTGGATATTAACGAAAAGATGTTCAGGGACTGGCTGCTTGCGGCGTTGAAGCGGTGCGGGTGATGGACATTAAAAAACGTCCCAACTGGGAAACCGCCCTTGACCGGGTTGAAGCGGGGCCGGTCCGGACCGATGGCCGCGCCTTTCCCGAGGGCGTCACATCAAAAATGCTCTACCGCGATGTGGTAAAGATCGCCCTCCCCTCCATGGGGGAGATGGTTCTTACCCAGCTGGCGTCCATGGTGGACCTCATGATGGTGGGTCAGTTGGGGTCCTGGGCCCTTAGCTCCGTGGGTCTTGCGATCCAGCCCAAATTTCTGGTGATGATGCTTTTCATGGCCATGAACGTGGGGGCCACCGCCATGGTTGCCCGCTACCGGGGCGCGGGGAATCCTGAAAAGGCAAACATGGTTCTGCGCCAGGCCCTGCTCCTCACTTTTATCTTTGGTGTTGTCGGCTCCGTAGTGGGCTATATTTTTGCCGAAGACCTTATCCGTTTTATGGGCGCCCCCGACGCGGTTGCCCTTGCGGGGGGAACCGTTTACTTCCGGTGGCAGTGCATCGGCCTTTTGAGCGTCGCCCTTACCAGTACCGCTACGGCGACTTTGCGGGGTGTGGGGAATTCCCGCACTTCCATGATGTACAACATCGTTGCCAATGTGGTCAACGTGATCTTCAATTATCTTTTGATTTATGGCAATTTCGGCTTTCCCCGCTGGGAAGTGATGGGCGCGTCAGTGGCAACCATCATCGGGCAGTTTGTGGCCCTTGCCCTTGCCATGATCGCCCTTTTGGGGAACCGGAACTATATCAGGCTGAGGTTCACCGACAGTTTCAGGCCCGACC
>BOAV01000087.1 GCA_026002045.1 Spirochaetia bacterium
AGAAAAGCATTTACTATATCACCGGCGGCGACGAACACACCCTGCGATCATCCCCGCTGCTGGAAGCCTACAAGGCCAAGAACATCGAAGTCCTGGTCATGGACGACGAGATCGACGACATCGTGATCCCATCGATTGGCAGGTACAAAAAGCCCGGCATGGCCGAGGGTGAAACCGCCGAATGGGACATCAAGGCGGTGAACCGGGCCGGGGCGGATGAGGAACTGGGCGAGAAGCAGGACAAGGCCGCTGAAAAGGAAATAAAGCCCGTCATCGAAAAGATCAAAAAGGCCCTGGGCGAACGGGTCAAGGACGTGAAGCTTTCCCGCCGCCTCCACGACTCCCCCTCCTGCATCGTGGCGGACGAAAACGACCCCACCCTGCAAATGGCCCAGATGCTCAAGGCCATGGGCCAGGCGCCGATGGACGACATCAAGCCGATCCTGGAAGTGAACGGGGAGCACCCCATCGTAGCCGCCCTCAAGGACGTTGAGGATGAAGCCCGCATTGCCGATGTGGCGGGGGTATTGCTGGATCAAGCGCTTCTGGTGGAGGGGATCAAGATCAAGGACCCGGCGGATTTCGTGAAAAGGCTGAATAGGCTGCTGGCAAAATAGCCCTATGCTGAACCTGGGGCATGAGCTTTTCGAGCGGATGATAGCCCACGCCCGCCGGGGACTTCCCAACGAATCCTGCGGGCTCTTTGCGGGGACCATTGAAAATACGGAAGAAAAAATCGTCAGGGCGGTCTACTGTTTAAAAAACGCTGACGAAAGCCCGGAACATTTTTCCATGGCCCCGGAGGATCAACTCCGGGCCATTTCGGATATGCGCAAAAAGGGCTGGAGCCTGCTGGGAAATTTCCACAGCCATCCCACGACCCCCGCCCGGCCTTCGGAAGAAGACATCCGTATGGCCTTCGACCCTTCATTGAGTTACATCATCATTTCTTTACAGGGCGCTGAACCGGTTTTAAAAAGTTTCATCATTTGCGGCGGCACGGTTACAGAAGAAGCGGTAAAAATTGCCTATTGACTCAAGCGCATTTTGCGAGCTTTCCTTCACCATGCCGAGCATGAACCACATCAGTTTTTTGAACGGCATCTTACGCTCCCGGCTGAAATCCTGCCCCTTCTTTATGACCTGGAGTAGTTGGGCGCTTCCTGGGTTATGGTCACATCATGGGCATGACTTTCCTTGAGACCCGCTGCAGTTATCTTACAGAAGTTCCGGTACTTCTTCAACTCGTCTATGGTCTTGCAGCCGCAGTAGCCCATCCCCTTGCGGAGCCCCGACACCAGTTGATGAAGATAATTGCGAAGTTCCCCCTTATAGGGCACCCGGCCTTCGATGCCCTCGGGCACCGGGGTTTCATCCTTGGAAATTTGATAGCGGTCCCCGCTGCCGTCGGTGATGGCCCCCATGCTCCCCATGCCCCGGTAAGTCTTGTAAATCCTGCCGTCAAAGATGACCTCGTGCCCCGGCGCTTCCTTGAGCCCCGCGAAAAGGTTCCCGATCATCACCGTACTGGCCCCTGCGCCGATGGCCTTGGTAACATCCCCGGAGAACTTGATCCCCCCATCGGCAATGACGGGAATGCCCGATTTTGCGGCCTCTTCGGCGCAGTCCCAAACCGCAGTAAACTGGGGCACCCCGACCCCCGCCACAACACGGGTGGTACAGATCGATCCCGGCCCAATGCCAACCTTGACCGCATCGGCCCCGGCTTCGATAAGCCTGCGGGTTCCCTCTTTTGAAGCAACGTTTCCGCCGATTACGGGGACATTGAATTTCGACTTGATCCCCCGCACCGCGTCCATCACATTTTTTGAATCCCCGTGGGCGGTGTCCAGCACCACAAAATCGATCTTGGCGTTTTGCAGAAGGGGCATACGCACCGGATAATCCTGGGGAGAAACCGCCGCCCCCACGATGAGCCGCCCCTGTTTGTCCGTGGCGGCCTGGGGGAAGCTGGCGTGTTTTTCCATATCCTTCACGGTGATAAGCCCCGTCAGGCGGCCGTTGTTGTCCACCACGGGGAGCTTCTCGATCCGGTGCCTGCCGAATTTTTCACGGGCGCTTGAAACCGACGGGGTCCCCTGCTCGGTCACGGGATCTTTGGTCATCACATCCCGCACAGCAATACTGTCATCCTGACAGAATTTCAGATCCCGGCTGGTGATGATCCCTACGAGGATTCCATCTTTATTCAAAACGGGCATCCCGGAAAAATTGTAGCGATCCCGCAGTTCCTTCACATCTTTCACCAAAGCATCATCGGTCACGGTGATCGGAGAATCAATAACCCAGTTGAGGTAACGCTTCACATTCCCCACCTGCCGGGCCTGTTCCTCGGGGCTCAGGTTCCGGTGGATCACCCCCGCGCCCCCTTCAAGGGCGATGGCGATGGCGAGCTTTTCCTCGGTGACCGTATCCATGGCCGCTGAAATAACCGGCACATTCAGGTACACTCCGGTGCAGAGCATGGATTTAACATCGCACTCCTTGGGAAGGATGTCAGAATAACCGGGCAGTAAAAGCACATCATCGTAAGATAAAGCTTCGGTAAACATATTATAAACCCCTTCTAATTCCTAATATTAACCACAGAGGACACAGAGATTAACACAGAGTTCACAGAGGAAGATTAAAAATTCTTAATATTCTCTGTGTCCTCCGTGTCTTCCCTCCGTGTTCTTTGTGGTTTATCTTCTCTTCATTTCTTCTGCATTAATTCCCGATACTTGACGGCCAAATTCTTCGCCTTCTTCACCGCGAGCCCGTTGTACTGTTCAGGTTTTTCAAACCATGAAAGGGCGTCCGCAGCATTACTAACGATTCCCAGCTCCGCCATCTTTTTCCCGATGCGGGCAAGGACTTCCGGATCGGCGGAAAGGGCCGCGGCAAAACTAAGGCTTTCTTTTTCCGCTTTCAGTGTAATTTTTCTAATTACTTCGTGGGCATCGGAGACGCCGCTTTCCGCCAGCAGTATATATGCGGGTTCCGCCAAGATTCCGCCAGGAATCACGCCTCCGCTAATTCCACCCGATGCATCACCCCGCAGATTTTTTAACAGCCGCTCACGATCCGCGCCGAGCCCTTCGATGACCCCGGACATGCGGCTTATGGCGAGGCAGAAGCCGGCAACGTAGTCGGCGATGAAACGCTGGCTGGCGGAATTGGAAAGGTCCCGCTGGTGTTCGCTTATCTGGTCCATGAAAAAAGTCGTCACCCGGGGCATGAATGCCTTCCAGAGACTTTTGACGTGCTCCGAATTCCAGGGGTTCCGCTTCTGGGGCATGGTGGAGGAGCCCACCTGATCCGCCGCGAAGCCCTCCCGCAGTTCACCGATTTCGCTGCGCTGCAAATTACGGAGGTCGTCGGCAAGGTTGGCGATGATCCCGAAGGCGACGTTGAATTCCAGCAGCAGCCGCAAAAGGTATTCGGGTTCCACGAGCTGGGTGGAATGTTCCGAAGGCTCAAGACCCAGTTCGGCAAGGTAGAGCCGCTCCAGTTCTTCCGGGTCCTTGACGATCATGCTGGTGGCGTTGTAGGCCCCCACCGCCCCGGCAAGTTTTCCCTTAAGCTGCTCCGCAAGGCGCTCAATTTCCAGGATCGACTTCCCCAGCCGGGAAACATACTCCGCAATGGCAAAGCCCACAGTGATGGGCACCGCGTGCTGGCCGTGGGTGCGGCCCACCTGCGCTGTGGCCGCCTCTTTTTCCGCAAAATTGCAGAGAAGAATCTCCAGCTTTTTGAGATGGGGCAATACCACCTCACGGGTCACTCCCCGGATGCGGTAGGAAAGGCTGGTATCCAGAATGTCCACACTGGTTGCACCCAGGTGCACCAGGGGAGCGGTCTCAGGGGGGACCTTCCGCTTAATCACATTCACCAGGGCCCGGATATTGTGCCGGGTCTTTTCTTCCTCGGCGTAAACCTCTGCCGGATCAACAGCGGCTGCGGCTTTTTCAAGCTCCGCCTTGAGGGCCGGTGTCAGACCGCCCCGGACAGTGAGGTGGGCGATCATCAGGGCAATCTCCGCCTTGACACAGGCGGACACCGAGGCTTCCTCGGAGATCCAGGGCGCCAGGGAATCAAAGAGGGCTTCTTCGGAGATTGAGTACCGATGATCGATGGGAGAAATATTGCGGAAAATATTGCGGGTTTTTATTGAGGCTTCCATGTCGAAGCATAGCAAAAAATGGGGGGATTTGTCCAGTGCCCGGAGGGGGCATAAAAAAACGGCGGGTAATAACAGGCGGAAATTTTCCGCATATTACCACCCGCTGTAAGCCTCCGCCCTTTGTGTTACATCGGACGGAGACCTAAAGGGAGTTTAGAGATTAGCCGCAAGTTCAGTCCGCGCGCCGGGTTTATTCTTTCCGACAATGCTTCCGATGATCAGCGCGATGGTTCCCACCGCCATGGTCACCAGCATCCGTTCGGGCAGATGGACAAGGCCAATCATGTCGATCAGGGCGGTAACGCCGCCGCAAATGATGGACGCAAAGGCGCCGTAACGGTTTGCCCCTTTCCAGAACAGCCCCAAAATCATGGGCGCAAATAATACGCCGCTCTGCAGGGGAGAGGTCCAGAAAAGCAGGCCGATGATACTGGTAAAGTTAAGGGCAATTACCGCGGCCAGAAGGGCGCCGATGATGGCGGACCAGCGGGTGACGGCCATTGATTTGGGCAGCTCATCGTAGTCCTTATCGGGATGCATTATCTTGTGATAAATGTCCCGGGAACACATACCGGAAAGGCTGGTCATCATGGAGTCCGCAGTGGACATGATCGCCGCGAGCACCGCCGCCAGGAAGATAACCCCGGCCCATTTGGGCATGGTCTTATTAACTACTTCCCCTAATACGGCGCCGGAAGGAACATGGGGGAATACCCGGTGGGCCACATCGCCGATAAGGCCAACGGGAATCGCCAGGATGATGAGCACCACACAGGCGATGAGGGAAGAATTACGGGCATCCTTCTCATCCTTGGCGCTCTGGAACCGAAGATAGTATTCATAGGCAAACATGGAACCTACAATGGTGGGGATCAACGAATACATAAATGTTCCCGCCGCATCCGGAGTGGCAAAGAAGGGCTGGGCAAAGACCTGGCTCGCCTGGACTCCTACCTCTTTGGTCAGAACGTTCATGCTGAGCACCGCGATGATGGGCAGGAAGATAAGACAGATACCCAGCTGCATAACATCGGTGACCGCCACGCCCCACATACCGGCCATACAGGTATACAGAATTACTACCACCACGCCGATGAGGATTGCCACGGGCCGGGCAATGCCGAAGGCCTGGGCCATCCCGCCGAAGGCGGAAAACTGAGCGGCAATAATAGCAATAGTACCGAAGATGTACACAAAGGCATGATAGCCCCGCAGAATCTTAGAAGCGCCATAACGGCTTTCAATAAAATCCGGGGGAGTAAGATTATTCGACCGCCTGCGGAAGTGGGGCGCCACAAAGGCGTTCACCAGACACGCCGCCGCATAGCCGAGTATTGCATACATACCGGCCCAGAGCCCCATTTCGGCGCCCTGCTGAACACCGCCTACCAGGGCGCCTCCTCCAAAGTGGGTCGCCGCGATAGTAAAGGTAAGAACCAAAAGCGGCATCTTCCTCCCAGCCACCAGCAAATCCGTGGCATTAGCTATCCTCCTGGAAAGGATAACGCCCATTGCAATAAATATCCCACAAAGAACTAGTAACGCTACCATAGGTAACCTCCGTCAAAAATACATATATTTAGTCAAAGACTAAATCCGCTATTTTATATTTCTGCGGTTTTTAATTTTGATTCTTCAGGAAAAGGCAAAGCAGTACAACCACGAAAGGGGATCAGAGGTCCAATCCCCTTTCGTGGTTTAAGAAACAATCAACGATTAGGGCAGCGGGAAAACCGGCTCATAATCGTCAAAGAACGTATGAAGCCCAATCTCGCTCATCTCCAGGGGGGGGCGATCATCGGCGATGGGTTTGAAGCCCGGGAGCTTATCGCCCCAAGCCATGGCCCGTGCCAGACATTCCGCGGCCCAGTCATAGTGGGGTTCAAAGTAAACCCGCCGGGGCATGGCGCAGCGGATAAGCTCGTAGGGAGCCTTGGTCCGCTTGCTGACATCCAGGGGGTTCGCAGGATCGATGCGGCCCCGCTGTAGTGAATCCATGGCCGTGGAGGCAAAGCCCCCTTCGATGTACGCCTGGGCCGACAGGCAGGTGGCCGGTCCCTGGGTGTGATCCAGGTGGGGCAGACACTTGCCGGCGTTGATGTACACCGCGAAACAGGCTGCAGGTTCAAGGATATGCACCCCCCGTTTTTTGCAGGCGTTGGCGAAATAATCAACCTGGCGCTGGCGGTCCTGGAGGTAATAATCGTTTACCCCTTCTATAAGGCCCACCGCCAGGGATTCAAGATCCCGTCCGGAGAGCCCGCCATAGGTAATGTATCCGTCGGTGCGGATAACCTTGGGCTGCATCTTCTGCCAGACCTTCTTGTCCCGCAGGGCGATAAAGCCGCCCATGTTGACCATGCCGGTCTTCTTGGCGCTCATGTGACAGCCGTCGGCATGGGACAGCATCTCATTGACGATCTCAAGACAGGTCTTGTCGGCATAGCCAGGCTCGTGGGCTTTGATCATCCAGGCATTCTCGGAAATCCGGGCGATGTCCAGATAGAATTGGGTATCGATCTTTTTGTATTTATCGATGACCTTCCTCACCTCGCGGATGTTCTCCATGGAAACCGCCTGTCCGCCGTTAAGGTTGTTGGGAACCACCAATTCAACCAGGGGAATCTTTTCCGCGTGTTGAATGAAGTATTCCTCAAAGGCCTTTACGTCCATGTTGCCCTTGAACCAGCCCCGGTTGTTTTCATCAAGGTAATCCTTGCAAACAAAATCTACCGGTTCGGCTCCCCGCTGGAAACTCCAGGCGCTGGTAGTGGTAAAGTGAGTGTTGGAGGGGATCTTGTCCCCGGCCTTCACCAGCACTTCGTAGATCGGCGCTTCCGACGAGCGTCCCTGGTGAGAGGGGAACACGTAGGGCATGCCGGTGAACTTTTGTACCGATTCCTCAAAGAACTCGAAGCTGCGGCAATAGAAGTAACTCTCGTCACCTTCCATCATGGCGCTCCACTGCCGGTCGCTCAGGGCGCCGGTTCCGCTGTCAGTAACCATGTTGATGAACACATATTTGGCGGGCAGCAGCCGGCCGGAATATCCGTGTTTCTTCATGATCTCCTTGCGCTTCTCGCGGGTAGTGGGGATCGTGTATTCCACCGCCTTAATCCGATAAGGCGGCGCCTTATCAAAGGGAAGATCGGTCTTAAGCATCATTTCCTGATCGCTAATTCTCATTGCATTAACCTCCTGATAGTTAATTAGCCTGATTAAAGGCCTTCCGGGCGCTTGCCCGTTTTAGTTCGTCCCTATTAGGGATGCTCAAACAACGGTTCATATTCGTCAAAGAAAGCGCGTAAGCCGATGTCCCGTTTCTGGAGCGGCGGACGAATGTCATCCATTTTCTGGCGGACATATCCGGGAATCTTGTCTCCCCACTGCATTGCGCGGTACAGACTCTCGGCGCACCACTCGTAGTGAGAATCAGTGTAGGCCCGGCGGGGGAATGCACAGCGGATCAGCTCATAGGGTGCAAGCTGAATTTTTTCAACGTTGGTCGGATCGGAACTGTCTTCCCGCCCACGGTGCAGGGAGTCCATGGAAGTAAAGCCGACGCCGCCTTCGATGTAGGCCTGTACGCAGAGCGCTGTGCCGGGACCGTTCTTCTTGGGGATATGGGGCAGACAGTATTCAGCCAAAATCCAGGCGCCCAGGGTACAGGCGGGATTGAAGGTTGCAACACCGCGGGCCTTGCAGGCATTGGCGAAAACATCGCATTGGCGCTGTTTGTCTTCGAGGTAATAATCGTTTACCCCTTCCATAATTCCAACCGCAAGGGCTTCAAGGTCGCGGCCCGCGAGACCGCCATAGGTCAGGAAACCGTCCATACGGATCAACTTTGGCTGAAGCTTCATATAATTGATCTTGTCCCGCACGGAAACAAAACCACCCATGTTGACCAGGCCGCACTTTTTTGCGCTCATGTGGGAAAGGTCGGCATAGCTCATCATTTCCTGTACGATCTCAAGACAGCTCTTGTCTCCATAACCGGCTTCATACTTCTTGATGATCCAGGCGTTTTCGGAAATCCGGGCCACATCGAGGGAGAAGATCACGTCCCGCTTTTTGTACTTGTCGATGATCCGGCGCACTTCCCTGATGTTCGCCATGGACACGGGCTGTCCGGCGCAGAGGTTGTTGGGAGCTACCAGTTCAACAAAGCCAATTTTATCGGCGTTTTCCTTGAACAGCTGCTCCAGCTTCACCGTATCAATGTTGCCCTTAAACCAGGAAGTATTTTTTTCGTCGTAATACTCCGGGCAGGTCATATCCATGGGGATCGCGTCATTGTAGTAACAATGAGCCCGGGTGGTGGTGAAGTGGCAGTTCGAGGGGACCAAGTCTCCGGCCTTCACAAACTCTTCATACACAATACCTTCACCGGAACGGCCCTGGTGGCTGGGAAGTATGTACTTCATGCCGGTAAAAGTTTGAAGCGCATCTTCCAGGCCATACCAGCTCTTGCAGTTGAAATAGCTTTCATCCCCGAGCCACATAGCGACCCACTGCCGGTCACTCATCGCACTGGTGCCGGAATCGGTAACCATGTTTACATACACGTACTCCGCGGGCAGATTCGGCGCAGACCAGTTGTGCTGCTTGATGAGTTCTTTCCGCTGGGCACGGGTTGTGGGTTTAGTATATTCCACGACCTTTACCCGATACGGAGGAACCTGATTAAACGGAATGTCAGTTGGCGCCAGCATTTCTTCGTTTGAAATTCGCATTTACTTACCTCCATAAATGTGATTAAAGATTAAATACTCGGTAACCCTTGTATTAATTAAAATAATACGGCCAGGATCAGGTGTTGTCAACAATTTTTTTTAAGTATTAAAAAATTTTTGTAAGGAAAAGCTAAATTTTTGTTTAGGTGAATTTGAAATAATAAAATCAGTAGAAATACTAGGAATACTCCGGAAACTCAGGAAGTCGCCTTGGCGGTACGGATTTCATCCAGATAATTATAAATACTGAATTTGGAAATGTTCATTCGTTTGGCTAAAAGGTTTACCACACCTTTTACAAGAAAAAGTCCCTTGGCGTCAAGTTCCGCAATTAGAGCAATCTTGTCATTTTTTTCCAGCGCGGCGAAAGAATACTGACCCAGACGTTCGACAATAAATTCAGAAACGATATTATCAATAAACCCCTTAATATCGCTGGCTGAATACATCTTGCCCCCGGGAGGACGGCGGGCAGCAAGCTCAGTTTCGTCCTCGTCTTCCATCTTGTTCGAGCGGGTAAATTCTTCCAGAAAACTTATCATCATTTGTATATGAACAATATTGTGGTGTATGCAAAAACAGGCCCGCGCCTTTTGTTTTTCTTCTTTAATAAAAAGCAGGGAAGAGCGGAGCACCAGCCCTGGATAGGATTTATTGATGAAACCGAATTCGTCGCGCTCCCCGTTTTGGGCAATATAATGGTTAATGAATTCCGGCAGGGGATCCCCCACCGCCGCAGATGTTAAGGTTCCGCTGAGGGCTCCTACGGTCCCGGAAAGCTTCTTGTGTTTGTGTTCCAGATTGTACAGAATGATCTGACAGGATTCCCCAAATTGGCTGCCAAGCATTTGCACGAGTTTATAGAATTGCTGTAATACGATATCCTGCATTGTCAAAGCATAGCAAAAACCGGGAAGGTCTGTCTATCCCTTAACACCGCTGAGGCTATCTGGATCGCGATAAGGAGCGGCCACAGATAAGAATTCCGTTGGTTCATATCTGAAAGACCTATTCGCCGGTTAAGCCGCTCCTGTCTTTACCCCTTGATCACGGACTTCCACTTCCCCGAGTTGTAGCGCATAAGCACCAGGAGCGATCGAAGCAGCTGATCAAGGATAAGTGCGATCCATGCGCCCCAAAGACTCCAATTGAGGGCCATCACCGTAATGCCCGCGATGCCGGGGCGTACCAATAGCACCGTAATAAAGGTGATCGCAGCAATACTGCGGGTATCCCCCGCGCCCCGCAGGGCTCCCGCAAGGATGAACTGTGAGGACTGAAATGGCAGCATGATGGCGACCATGCGCAGAATAAGGGATCCCATTTCGATGATCTGCAAACTCTCGGGATCGTGTCCCACATAGAGGGCCATGATCCGGCGGCCAAAGAAAACAAAGATCAGGGCCAAAACAACGGAGACTGCCAGCCCGATGCGGCGGGTACGGCTTGTGTAATACTCGGCCATGTCGGGGCGGCGTTTCCCCAGGCTCTGGCCGGTCAGGGCGGTGGCGGATACCGCAAGGGCCTGGCCTATCATAAAGGACATGGCCTGAATGTTCATGCAGGCCATGTGGGTAGCGTAAAGCATGGTCCCCAGGGATGTCACGATTTTGGTATAGGTTATCATCCCCACCCGCATGATGGCCTGCTCGGCCAGGGCGGGGAGGCCGATGCGGGTAATTGAACTGATGGTTTCCC
>BOAV01000088.1 GCA_026002045.1 Spirochaetia bacterium
TCCCGGAAAAACGGCGAAGCCCCTCGTATTCCCGCGAGCTTGTAGAGACCATTCGGGATATACGGAAAGAAGACCCGACCTATTCGGCGAAAAAGATACGGCCTATCCTTTTACGCACCATGGAGGCAGCGTCCGTCCCCCGTGTTTCCACCCTGGGCAGGCTCATTTCGCGGGAAAACCTGTTTTTCCGCTCTGATGTAAAACGGCACAAAAAACACTCAAAAGCCGCAAAAAAGGCCCATGAACGCAAAAGAAAACCCCATGACCTTGCGGCATCCGCCCCCGGACAGGTTATCGAATTCGACATGAAGCACGTGTATCTACTGGGTCAAAAACAATATGCCTTCTGCGCGGTTGACCTGTTCAACCGCGAGGCGCTTATCCACATTGCATCCTCCCCTTCCAGCCTGAACGCTCAGGCCGCTCTCAAAAAAGTCGTGGAACGGTTCGGGACCGGCATCAAGATTGTAAACGACAACGGCAGTGAGAACATGGCAAAGGCGGAAGCATACCTGGCTTCCCTGAATATCACCCAGTACTGGGCGCGCCCCCATACCCCGAAGGACAAACCCTTTGTGGAGCGGCTCATCGGCACATTCCAGAGAGAATGCCTGGATTATCATTACACACCCCTGAATGTCACGGAATTAACCGCGGTTACCCATGCCTGGCTGGATAAATACCATTTCTACCGGCCCCATCAGTCTTTGGGTTTCTTGACACCGTCGGAGTTTTCTGCCACCCTGGGGATATCCATTCCCCATCGGGCCGCTCTGTCCTATATGTAGTGAGTACGGACATAAAACTTGACTTTTTTCATTTTCCATCCTACAATTCTCACATACATAAACCAATTAGCATTTTTATATGGCTCTGAAAAGCTAAATCGCTTGATCAAGGAGACTTTATGAAGATCGCCGAAATCCTGAAACAAAAAAAGACACTTTCATTTGAGGTATTCCCGCCTAAGGAAAAAGATGGTATTCCTAAGCTGCAAAAAGAGCTGGATCAATTATTTCAGTTAAAACCGGATTTTATCAGTTGTACCTATGGCGCTATGGGCACCAATGTGGGGGAGTCAAAGGAAATCTGCAAATACATTGTTGATCACAGGGTCAACTGTATAACCCACTTTACCTGTATTGGAAAAACCGCCGCCGAATTAAAGGCGATTTTTGCGGAATATGTGGCCATGGGGCTTGAAAATGGGCTTGCCATGCGCGGCGATTTCCAGAAAGACCCGGTCACCGGGGACATCAAGACCTCTACCGGCGGCGAATTTGAACACGCAAATCAGCTTATCAGCTTTCTGCACAAAGAATTTCCCAATGTATGTTTTGCCGCCGCGGGTTACCCCGAAAGGCACCTCCTTGCGCCCAGCATTGAAAGCGACATTGAGTACCTCAAGGCGAAACAGGACGCGGGCGCCGAGCTGGTGATGTGCCAGACCTGTCATGATATCCCCGCCTATGAAAAGTGGGTTGCCCAATGCCGCAAGGCGGGTATCAAAATCCCCTTTGTTATTGGTATTATGCCGATCCTTTCCCGCAGAAACGCCATCGACATGACCATTCCCGGCGCCATACCGGTGGAACTTTCCCGGGTTGTCGGCAAATACAGCCCCCCCCCGCCTCCACCCAAGAGCTCTTCTGAAGAGGTCCTGAAGCAGTACGATGATCTTAGCAAAAAATACGCGGCGGACTTTGAAAAATACGGTATGGAGTATACAATCAACGAAGTAAAGACCTATTTAAAGACCGATCTTCAGGGGGTTCACTTCTACGCACTCAATAAGGCGGGAAAGGTTGCTCAAATCGTAAATGACGGCAGCTTCGCTTCATTGTTGTAAGTAAATATGGAATTTTGGCTGGGGATCAACTTCGGCTTGCCTCCGGCCAATCAATATTTTCAAGACCATAAAGGAGAAAATTATGGCTAAAGGTTCAGATGCGGTGAAGAAGTTTGTTGGTTCCGACATTGACATTGCCCAGGCGGTTTATCCCGAACACGCCTACGATGTCAGGGAAATCGCGGAAAAGTTGGCTGTTCCTGATAAGTACATCGAGCAGTACGGCAAGTACAAAGCCAAGATCGACTACAACTACCTTAACAATGAGCTAAAGGACAAGAAAGACGGCAAACTCATCCTGGTAACGGCGATCACCCCCACTCCGGCGGGGGAGGGCAAGACCACCACCACGGTGGGCCTTGCGGACGGGCTTTCCAAGATCGGCAAGAAAGTTGTCGTGGCCCTGCGCGAACCCTCCCTTGGGCCGGTATTCGGCGTCAAGGGCGGCGCGGCAGGGGGCGGTTGGGCCCAGGTCATCCCCATGGAGGACATCAACCTGCACTTTACCGGCGACTTCCACGCCATAGGCGCGGCAAACAACCTTTTGGCCGCCATGCTTGATAACCACATCTACCAGGGCAATAAACTGAACATCGACCCCCGCAAGATCATCTGGCACCGCTGCGTTGACATGAACGACCGGCAGCTCCGCTTCATCGTGGACGGCCTGGGCGGCAAGGCCAACGGCGCTTCCCGTGAGGACTGGTTCGACATCACCGTGGCCTCCGAAGTTATGGCCATACTCTGCCTTTCCAAAGACATCGATGACCTCAAGGCCCGCTTGGGCCGTATCATTGTGGGGTATACCTATGGCAAGGATTCGGAAGCAAAGCCCGTTACCGCAGGTGATCTTAACGCACAGGGGGCCATGGCCGCCCTGTTGAAGGATGCCCTGAAACCGAACCTGGTGCAGACCCTGGAAGGAACGCCATCCTTTATCCACGGCGGCCCCTTTGCAAATATTGCCCACGGCTGTAACTCCATCATGGCCACCCGGCTTGCCCTCAAGCTCGGGGATTACGTGGTTACCGAGGCGGGCTTCGGCGCGGACCTCGGCGCGGAGAAGTTCCTCGACATCAAGTGCCGTTTTGCCGGCCTCAAGCCCAGCGCCGTTGTCATCGTGGCCACGGTGCGGGCCCTCAAGAGCCACGGCGGGGTGTCCAAGGCCAACCTCGGTAAGGAAAATGTTGAAGCGGTCAAAAAGGGCCTGCCGAATCTGCTCCAGCATGTTAAAAACATCACCGAAGTCTACAAGCTCCCCGCGGTGGTCGCCATCAACGCCTTCCGGAAACCCGGCGAAGCGGATACCGAGGCGGAACTAAAGGTTATCGCGGATGAGTGCAAAAAGCTCGGCGTCAACGTGGCCCTGTCCGATGTCTGGGAGAAGGGCGGCGAAGGCGGTACGGCCCTGGCCGAAGAGGTGGTCAAACTCTGCGCCCAAAACAAGGAGAACGACTTTACCTTCAGCTACGACGAAAAGGCGTCGATCAAAGAGAAGATCGAAGCAATCGCCAAAAAGATTTACCACGCCGAAAACGTCAACATCCTGCCGGTGGCGCAGAAGCAGATTTCCCAGCTTGAAAAACTCGGCATGGACAAGGTGCCGATCTGCATGGCGAAAACCCAATACAGCTTCTCCGATGACCCGGACCTCAAGGGCGCCCCTGCGGGTTGGACCCTTACGGTCCGTAACATCAAGATTTCCGCCGGCGCGGGCTTCATTGTTGCCTTAACCGGGGACATCATGACCATGCCCGGCCTCCCCCCGGTTCCCTCCGCCGAGAAGATCGACGTGGACAACACCGGGAAGATATACGGCCTGTTCTAGGATAAATTATGGGTTTTGCAGAAAAAAGCTGTGTAGATTTTGTAACGGTACTGGCAAGCAAGGAGCCGGTCCCCGGCGGCGGCGGGGCCTCCGCGCTGGTGGGGGCCATCGGAACCGCCCTGGGCAACATGGTGGGTTCCCTTACCACGGGCAAGAAGAAGTATGCCGAGGTCGAGGCGGATATTCAGCGCCTCAAAAAGGAATCCGACCGGCTTCAGGGGGAATTCCTGGCCCTGATTCAGCGGGACGCCGAGGTTTTCGAGCCCCTGTCCAGGGCCTACGGTCTGCCAAAGGAAACCGAGGCGGAAAAAGCCGAGAAGGTCCGGGTCATGGAGGCCGCCTTAAAGGAAGCCTGCTCGGTGCCCCTGGAGATCATGGAAAAGTGCGGCGAGGCCATCAAGGTTATTGAAGAATTCGCCGCCAAGGGCAGCCGTCTTGCGTTAAGCGACGCCGGGGTTGGGGCCGCCTTCTGCAAGGCCGCCCTGGCCGGGGCCAGTCTTAATGTCTATATCAATACCGCCGCCATGACGGACAAAGTCTATGCGGCGGAGATTAATCGCAAAACAGACGCCCTGCTCGCCGAGTACGGGCCCCTGGCGGATCGTATCTTTGCCGGTGTTAAAGAAAGGTTGAGGTAAATATGGCTCAAGTATTAAAAGGAAAAGAAGTGGCCGATGCCCTAGTGGAGTCCATGAAAAAGGATGTGGAGGGCTTGAAGGCCAGGGGCGTCACCCCCACTTTGGGCATAGTCCGCATGGGCGAAAGGGAGGACGACATCTCCTACGAGAAGGGCGCGAAGAAGCGTTGCGAGGCTGTGGGCGTGGGGGTAAAACAATACCTGCTCCCTGCAGACGCATCCCAGGCTGATCTCCTCAAGGTGATACACGAGGCCAACAACGACAGGGATGTTCACGGGGTGCTGCTCTTCCGGCCCCTGCCCAAACACATTGACGACAACGCCGTCCGGGGGGCCCTGCTGCCCGCGAAGGACATAGACGGCATCACCGACGGCTCCCTGGCGGGGGTGTTTGCCAATCTAAACCTGGGCTTCCCCCCCTGTACGGCGGAGGCCTGCATGGAGATCCTTGCCCACTACGGGATTGATCCCGCGGGTAAGCGGGTTACGGTCATAGGCCGCAGCTTGGTCATAGGCCGGCCGGTGGCGATGATGCTCATGCACAGGAACGGGACCGTCACCATCTGCCACACAAAGACCAAAGACCTGCCCGCCGTGGTGCGGGAAGCGGAAATTGTCATCGTGGCGGCGGGCAAGGCGGAGACCATCACCGGGGATTATTTTTCGGCGGGTCAGACTGTTATTGATGTGGGCATCCATGTAAAGGAAGGGGGCGGCCTCTGCGGGGACGTGAAGTTTGCCGAGGCGGAGCCCATCGTACAGGCCATCACCCCTGTACCGGGCGGGGTAGGAACGGTTACCACCTGCGTCACCATCCGGCATGTGATCCAGGCCGCTAAAGCAGAGGTGTAAATCATGGAAGCACGATCTCCGGCGCAAATTTTAGAGTACACCGGCGACGCCGGGGTAACAAAGGTTCAGCGGAAGAAGCTGGGGCAGTTCATTTTGGCTTTTTTTGCGGGGGCCTTCATCGCCTTTGCGTCCGAAGGGTCCAATATGGCGGCCTTCAATTTGTTCAATAATCCCGAAACCTACGGGCTCGGCAAAGTTTTGGCCGGGGCCGTATTTGGGACGGGGCTTATGCTCGTTCTGATCGCCGGGGGCGAATTGTTTACGGGCAATACCCTGATCATTGTGGGTGTCCTTGACCGCAAGGTAAAAATCACCCAAATGCTTTCAAACTGGTGTATCGTCTATATCGGTAATTTTATCGGCAGTGTTTTTATCGCCTATATGATGAAAGAGTCGGGGCTGTTCAACAGCGGCGCCAATGTGCTGGGGGGGCAGACCATAAAGATCGCCTCGTATAAAACCCACCTGCTGTTTCATCAGGCCTTCTTTTTGGGCATCATGTGTAACTGGCTGGTGTGCCTCGCGGTATGGGTGTCCTATGCGGCAAAGGACGTTATGGGCAAGATGTTTGCCTGCTTCTTTATCATCGGGCTTTTTATCACCTCCGGATTTGAGCACAGCGTGGCCAACATGTACTACATACCCGCCGGGATTATGGCAAAGGCGAATCCCGCCTGGGTGGAAGCATCCCATGTTGCTGCGGCGCAGCTGGATGAATTGAACTGGCTGACCTTTATCACCAAAAATTTGATCCCCGTTACCTTGGGCAATATTGTGGGCGGCTCCCTGTTGGTCGGCAGCCTGTACTGGGTTTCTTTGAAAACGAAGGCCAAAAACATCTGACCCATGGACGGGATAAAACGGATCGGGTTATAATTATGTGTGCCATAGTGAAAAGGAGAATGTGCTATGCCTTTTAAGAGTGTACCGCAAAAATTTAACGCCTCCATAAAAGAGGTGGTGATTGGTACGGGGGATGCGGCCCTCACCCTTGGCGGTGAAAGTGTGCTGCCCCTGTATAGCTTTGACGACCCAATAAAGAACCCGCCAAAAGTGGGGATCGAATTTTCTGACCTGGGTCCCAATCGGGATTTGCCGGGGATAGCCGCCTTCTACGCCGGGGCGGAAACCATTGCGGATGTGGCAAAGCGGGCCGCTGAAAAGTCCGGGGCAAGTTTTGTGAGCCTGGCCCTGGAAGGCGCAGACCCCAACGGCAAGAACAAATCCATTGATGAATGCGTGGCCCTCTGCAAGGAAGTTGCGGATGCGGTTAAACTCCCCCTGGTAATACAGGGCTGCAAGAACGTCGAAAAGGACGGCCAGCTTTTTGTAAAAATTGCCGAAGCATTGCAGGGCAAAAACGTACTGCTGCTGTCCGCCCGTGAGGAAAACTACAAGGCCGTTGCTGCGGGGGCGGTTCTGGCCTATGGGCAGAAGATCGGCGCAGAATCTGCGGTGGACATCAACCTGGCAAAACAGCTCAACGTGCTTATTTCCCAGCTGGGGGTGAGCGCGGGGAATACGGCGGTGAACCTCGGTTCCGCCGCGGCCGGTTACGGCTTTGAGTACGTGGCCTCCACCATGGACCGGGTCAAGTCTGCGGCCTTGGCCCAGAACGATACCATGCTCCAGATGCCGATCATCACCCCCGTGGGCTCCGAAGCCTGGTCGGTCAAGGAAGCGGTTGTGTCGGAAGAGGATTTCCCCGAATGGGGCCCCGTGGAACAGCGGGGTATCGACATGGAGATCACCACCGCCGCGGCGGATATTGCCGCCGGGTCCAACGCAGTAATACTGCGGCATCCGGTTTCGGTAACAACCATCACCAAACTTGTTTCGGAACTTGTGTAAGGACAAAGGAGAAAACCATGGCGCTTAAAGGACTGGATATATTCAAGCTGACCCCCAAGACCAACTGCAAAGACTGCGGCATCCCGACTTGTATGGCCTTTGCCATGAAGGTTGCCCAGGGCGCGATTGGGCTCGAAAAATGCCCCCATTTGTCGGCGGAGGCCCTGAAAACTTTGGGAGAGGCCACGGAGCCCCCCATGAAGAGCATCAAGATAGGAGCAGGTTCCGCCGAGTACAGTCTGGGCGGGGAAACGGTGCTCTTCCGGCACGAAAAGACCTTTGTGTCCAAGTGTCTCTACGGGGTAACGGTCCGTTCAGACGATGCGGACAAGGCGATTGCGGAACTCTCAAAAATCGATTACGAGCGCATCAGCGAGCGGATGTTTGTTGAACTTATCAATGTGGAATATACAGGCAGCAAAGATGCATTTCTTGAAACGGTGAAGAAGGCCCTTGCTTCAGGCCGCACATTGATCCTTGATGTAAAGGACACCGATGCGGCGCAGGCGGCGCTGGAACTTGCCAAAGACAAAAAACCTGTACTCAACGCCGCCGATGAATCCAACTACAAGGCCATGAGCGAACTCGCGGTAAAGTACGGGGTGGTTTTGGGTGTCAGCGGGAAAACCCTGGATAGCCTCCACGACACTATTACTGCGATTGAGGCATTGGGAAACAAAAACCTTATCATCGATGTGGGCTCCCTTTCGATCAAGGATGCATTTGCAAAGGCGGTGCAGATACGGCGGGCCAGCCTGAAAGATGAGGACCGCAGTTTTGGTTATCCTGCGCTGGTAAATGCGGCAAAACTGGCCCCCAAAAACCATGAACTGCAAACCGCGCTGGCAAGCCTTTTTACGGTAAAGTACGGCTCCATCATCATTCTGGAAAGCATGACCTATGCCCAGGCCCTGCCCCTTTACGGGCTCCGGCAGAATCTCTACACGGACCCCCAAAAGCCCATGAAGGTGGAGCCGGGGATTTATCCCATAAACGGCGCGGACGAAAACGCGATCTGCGCCACCACCGTGGACTTTGCCCTTACCTACTTCATCGTTTCCGGGGAGTTGGAGCGGTCCGGGGTGCCGGTAAATCTGCTCATTTCCGATGCGGGGGGCTACTCGGTGCTTACCGCCTGGGCCGCGGGAAAACTTTCCGCCGGATCCGTCAGCCGCTTCATCAAGGAAAATAACATCGAAGGCAAAATCAAGAGCCGCAATCTGGTGATCCCCGGCAAGGTGGCGGTGCTCAAGGGCGAGCTTGAGGAAAATCTGCCCGGATGGAAGATCATTGTCGCCCCCAACGAAGCGGTGGGGCTGGTCAAATTTCTTAAAGAATTAAAGACAGCATAAAGAGGAGAAAATCGATCATGGGTAAATTTATTGTCATAGGTGAAAGGATCCATTGTATTTCCCCGGCGATCCGCGCCGCCATGGAGACCATGGATCCTGCCCCGATTTTGAAACGGGCAAAGGAACAGCTTGATGCGGGCGCGGTGTATCTGGATGTGAATATCGGCCCTGCGGAAAAGAACGGCCCCGAACTGATGAAGTGGGCGGTCAAACTGTTGCAGGATAACTGTGACAATGTTCCCCTCTGTCTGGACACGTCGAACAAGAAGGCCATTGAGGCGGGGATTTCAGTGTACAACCGCGCCAAGGGCAAGCCCATTATCAATTCCGCCGATGCCGGCGACCGGATTTCCAACATCGACCTTGCGGCGGCCAACGGCGCGATCTGTATCGCCCTCTGCGCCAAACAGGGTGTCCCCTCGGACAACGATGAGCGGATGGGTTACTGTCAGGAAATGCTGGAACACGGCATGGAGCTTGGCATGGAAGCGGAGGACCTCTGGTTCGATCCCCTGTTCCTGGTGATCAAGGGGATGCAGGACAAGCAGACTCAGGTGCTGGAATTTATCCGCCAGCTCAAGGACATGGGCTTCAATTCCACCGGGGGCCTTTCCAATGTTTCCAACATGATGCCCAAACTTATCCGCCCCATCATGGATTCTGCGATGGTGGCCATGGCGATCAACAACGGCCTCACCTCGGCCATCGTGAACCCCTGCGATCAGCGGCTCATGGAAACCATAAAGTCATCGGATATCATCATGAACAACAGTCTCTACGCGGATTCGTATCTGGAGATATGAGGTTTTAATTGCAGCATACAAGGAGAAGCGCATGGTATTACTGAGTGATAACGGACTGGATGACGGCGCCTTGACGGATGCCCTTAAAAAATCGCTGGCAGGCAAAAAATTACGAAAGGTTCTGCTTTTGCCCCCCGATTATACGCGGCTCTATTCCGGGGCGGGAAAGATCACCGCCATCTATTATAAACTTTTAAAGGACACCGGTCCTGCGGACATCGAGGTTGACGTCATGCCCGCCCTGGGAACCCATGAGCCCATGAGTCAAAAGGAGTGTGAAGCCTTTTTTGAAGGGGCCATCCCCTACGAGAAACTCCTTGTCCACAACTGGCGGACCGAGGTTGTAAAAATCGGCGAAGTGCCCGGCGCCTTTGTGTCCGAAGTATCCGAAGGCAGGGCCTCCGCCAAGATCGATGTGGAAGTCAATAAACGGATCATGGACCCCTCCTACGATCTTATCATTTCCGCCGGTCAGGTGGTGCCCCATGAAGTAGTCGGTATGGCGAACTATTCAAAGAATATTTTTGTCGGCTGCGGCGGGTACAGCATGATCAACTCATCCCACATGCTTAGCGTGCGGTGGGGCATTGAGCGGCTTATGGGGAAGGATTTTTCGCCGGTCCGCAAAGTATTCGACTATGCGGAGGAACATTTCCTTAAAAATGTTCCGCTCCTCTATGTGCTCACCGTAACCACCACCAAAAATGACACCGCCCAAATACGGGGTTTGTATATTGGCCGGGACCGGGCGCTGTTTGAACAGGCGGTGAGTCTTTCCCAGGAGTTGAACCTTATCAAGGTGGATAAGCCCCTGAAAAAAGTGGTGGTCTATCTTGATCCGCGGGAGTTTAAATCCACCTGGCTGGGGAACAAGGCGATTTACCGGGTCAAGATGGCCATTGCCCAGGGGGGTGAACTGATAGTCCTCGCCCCGGGGATACGGAAATTCGGCGAAGATGAGGGAAATGACGCGCTCATCCGCAAATACGGCTATGTGGGGCAGGAAAAGGTCTTGCAGCTTATGGAAACCCAGGAAGATCTGGGGAAAAACATGTCCGCCGCTGCCCATCTCATCCATGGTTCTTCGGACGGCAAATTCAGGATTATGTACTGCACCAAGGAGCTCAGCGAAGAAGAAGTGCGGGGCGTGGCCTTTGATTATATGCCCTACGATGAGGCGGCAAAACGCTACGATATTAGCAAACTCAAGGACGGGTACAACACGGTGGAGGGGGAAGAGATATACTATATCAGCAACCCTGCGCTGGGATTGTGGACCACGGGGTGAGAGGATATTAATTTATTGCAAAAATACTCTATACTGA
>BOAV01000089.1 GCA_026002045.1 Spirochaetia bacterium
CCGCGCCCACGTTAGGCAAGAGCCGCGTAGCGGATTTTGCCTAACGTGAAAGCTATACGACGTTTTTGCGGTTGCGATAAAGGAAACCGCAGGTTTCCAGCAACCGCAAAAATGTGCCGGAGAAAAACCCCACAAAGGCCGAAGGCCGACTGGGGTTTTTCGTAGGCCAAGCCGCTACTGCGGCGCAGCGTATAGCGTATGTTAGGCGATGCAAAAGTCCGCTACGAAGCCGCCCGCATGGACGCGGGCGGGGCTTTTATGGGTGCCCTTTAATTTTACAATTTTGGTTTCCCCAGTTTTGCTTTTGATGTTTTTTGATACACATTAAAGCCAATGGCAACATACGGCTTTATTCCAAAAAAAGAATTGGTTATCCAACCACTTGATTCCCTTTTTGTATTTGTCCAATTATCATTGGTCGAATCTACTGTCCTATAAGTTGCAAAATCATATGATAATGTTGTTCCGACATCAATAAATATTGAATCTGTCAAATCAAATTTTAATCCAATATCCCCGCCTATTCCAAATGAATATCTGGCATCAGTTGCTTTAACATCGTTGTCTACCTTATTGAGCAGAAAATACATATTAAAATTCGGGCCAACGCCAAAATGAAGGTTGAGTTTTTTATTTAACTCATGACGGAAACCAACGCCCATAAGAAAATCGGCCTGATCAATAGGGCTATAACCGTTTTCAATATTATTTACTACGGGAAACATAAGCCCATAATTGAAAAAGAACCCTATCTTACTTTGATTATAAAAACCATAGCCGCTAAAATTAACACCAGGAGAACCTGAATAAAAATTGCCAATATCGTCCCCAATGTTAAAATTATTCCCCCAGTTAAATCCCACTGAAAGCCAAGACGTTTCAATTCTTTCTTTCTCAGTATCTTCCTGGGCAAATACCATGAAATTCATACAAGCCAAAAAACCAAGTAAAGCAATCAAACGTTTCATCACAAACTCCTTTTTAGTGGTATATATAATTATATAACACTTTTCATAAAAAATCGTTACAAATTTTTTCGGCGCCACGGATGGCGCCGTTCCATTCCGAACCAGTTCGGACTTTTGTTTCGCCTAACGTGAAAGGTTTGCGACGTTTTGGCCGCCCGAATAAGGGCTTGCGAAGCAAGACCAGGGCGGACAAAATATGGGTGGAGTGAGGCGTGGGAGCCTTTAGGCGACCTAGTGTTCTGTCTTATTCAAATGACATAACAAAAATACCAAGACATAACCACAGAGAATTTACACAGAGTGCACAGAGAATACCAAATAGACTTCAAATTCCACCTTATTTTCTTCACTCTCCGTGTCCTCTGTGGTTATGTCTTCTGTTTAGGACAGAACACTAGTCGATCTAATATCTGGTCGATCAGATCCTTCTCCTTCGGTTTGCGTGTACTAGCCATCTTTACTCCCTTGGTATTTCTACCACGTTTTGGCTATTTACACAAACTTCAGGACAGGCTCAGACTTCGACAACCAACCGGGTTGTCGAACAAGTCTAATATACTTTTCTCCGACCAGGGACATTTTTACCGAAAATCCATCTGTAAAGGCTTCTTTAAAAAACGTTTTTACAGGATTGAATTGTCTACTTCTTCGCAAGCAGACTTACTATCTCCCCAATATACATGCGGTGGTAATTCTTGCCGCCGTAGGACTTTTCGATTGAAGCGGGATCGAGAAACGCAACGGGATCAAAGTCGTGGGTGTAGAGCTTGCGGCAGACAATGATCTCCGATGCTTCCTTAAATCCCACCGCCCCCGCAGCCTTACCTCCCGCAAGGCTGCCGTCAAACACGATGGGGCTCAGCCCCGCCCCGGCGGCCTTGTCAATGTCCCGGCCGGATTTTTCGCCGCAGAGGGAGAGGGCATCGTGGTATTTTTTATCGAAGAATGAAAGGGTGAAAAGGGGATTGTCGTTGGCAAAGCCGAAGGTATGCCGTGAGGGCCGGATAAACATGAATGCCACATCCCGTGCCCAGAGAACTCCCAAGCCGCCCCAGGAGGCGGTCATGGTATTCCAGTCCCCGGCGCCGCCTGCCTGGGCGTTGCCCGCAGTAATAAGCATCCACCCGCTCCCGATCCGTTCCGAGGGGGAACCGGGAAATTCCCGGATACTCTTTTCAACCCAATTACTGTCAGCAGGAATAACCGCTTTCTGTTTCACAATACACTCCTTTTAATCACAATGCAATGAAGAATATTTTTAACCGCAAAGGCGCCGAAGGCGACAAAGGAGGGAGAATTTCCATATTTTTCCCTTCCCCCCTTCGCGCGCCTTAGTCGCCTTTGCGGTTTTATTCTCTTTTTATATCCCCAAAATTTTGCTGTACGCGTCCAGCACGGAATCCCCGGAGTTACCGGCGAGTACTTTCTTGGTCAGGATTTTCCCCAGTTGGACCCCTTCCTGATCAAAGCTGTTGACGTTCCACACAAAGCCCTGGAACATCACTTTGTTTTCAAAGTGGGCCAGAAGGGCGCCCAAAGCCTTCGGGGTAAGCCGCTTGCCGTAAATGAGGCTGGAGGGGCGGCCGCCGGGGAATTCCTTGTTCCGGTCGCTGTTACTGCTCCCCTTGGCAAAGGCCGCAATCTGGGCGGCAAGGTTCGCCTTGAGCTTGGTCTGGCTCACCGAGCCGTCAACGGAGACATCGTCCCCGCGCTGGCTTTCGGTAAAGCCCACGAACTGGAGGGGCACAATGTCGGTGCCCTGGTGGAGGAGCTGGTAGAAGGAATGCTGGCCGTTGGTTCCCGGCTCGCCGAAGACCACGGGGCCCGTGGAATAGGCTACGGGCTTTCCGTCCCGGTTGACCCGCTTGCCGTTGGATTCCATGTCAAGCTGCTGGAGGTGGGCGGGGAAACGGGACAGGGCCTGGCTGTAGGGCAGCACCGCAGTGTAGGGGTAACCCAGAAAATTCCGCTCCCACACGCCGATGAGTGCATCCAGAAGGGCGGCGTTTTTGAGGATATCCGGCTCCAGGGCGGCCTTGTCCGCCTCGTGGGCCCCGGCAAGGAAGTCCCTGAAAACATCGGGGCCAAAGGCCAAAGACAGAATGACCCCACCGACACCGGAGGACGAGGAATATCGGCCGCCGATGAAATCATCTATATAGAAGGAATCAAGGTATGCGGGGTTATGGGCCAGGGGGCTGGTTTCACTGGTGACCGCCACAATATGCTTGCTGGGGTCCAGACCCGCCTTCTTGAGCTTATCCTTGACAAAGAGCTCGTTGGACAGGGTTTCCTGGGTGGTGCCGCTCTTGGAAACCAGCACGAAAAGGGTCTCTTCAAGAGGGACTGCGGCGCACACCTGGGAAGCATCGTCGGGGTCCACATTGGAGATGAACCGGGCGTGAAGTTTCAGCTTGCCCTCGGCGGCGGCCCAATTTTCCAGGGCCAGGTAGATAGCGCGAGGCCCCAGGTCCGATCCGCCGATGCCGATCTGCACTGCCGCCTTAAAGGCCTTCCCGGTAGAGCCCTTTATCTTCCCGGCATGGACATCGGCGGCAAAAGCGCCCAACCGGTCCAGTTCCTTGCGGTAGAATTCGCCGATGTTTTTCCCTTCGTGGATCACGGGCTTCCCCAGTTCACCCCGCAAAAGCTGGTGCAGCACCTTCCGCTTTTCGCCGGTATTCATCACTTCCCCGTCCAGCAGGGCCTTATACTTCCCGATCAGTTCCTGCTCATCCGCAAGTTCCTGAAGGATCTTCAGTACCCCATCGTCTACAGCCTTGGCCGCCCAGGAATAGGTGAGCCCCGCCGCAATGGGGGTCAGGCTCTTCTCCACACGGGCGGCGTCAAGCCGGGAACCGAAATCGAATTTCTTCCCTGCCGGGGCAAGGGCCAGCAGCTTCCGGTAAGCCGCAGTCTGATCAAAATCGTTATACTGCATTTTTAACCTCTTAATACTGAATATTTGCATAAAGATATGACAAGAAGCTGATTTGTACAAGCGGACAAAATTCCGCGCTGTGTCAAAATCATACATTGACAGGGGATCGGTAAAGAAGTTATCATTTCCCTGTAAATATGAAAAAATTAGTCAAACCACTCATGGCTTTTTGTGTTTGTATCCTCTTGGTGATCCTTTCCATGTGTATTGCCGCCTGGGTGCAGACCGATTTCGGCAAGATCCGGGTGAGTACCGGTTCTTTTGAAACCGCGGACCAAAGGGCCGGGGACGCCCCCGGCAGTATTGCCTATAAGCTGTATGTCCCCGCCGGGGCCGACGCTTCCCATCCCGTGCCGGCGGTGCTGGTCATGCACGGCTATCAGAACGACAAGGAAACCTCCGCCGCCTACGGCATTGAGCTTGCCCGGCGGGGCATTGCGGCCCTGTCGGTGGACCTCTACGGCCATGGGAACACTACCCTGGGTATGCGCTTCCGGGGCTGGGGCCGGGCGAAGCTGACCAACCTTGATAAAACCGTTTCCGGGCCAAAGCGTTTTCTTATCATGATGACCTTCAGTATCATGGATTTCTTTAAGCCTGAAATTTCTGCGGGGATTAAGGACAGTTCCATGGGGGGCAATGACGCCTACCGTTTCCTCCAATCCCTGGACTTTGTGGATGCAGATAGGATCGGCATTACCGGCCATTCCATGGGAACCTGGGCGTCCTGGTCCACCGGGGCGGCCTTTCCCGGCCATCGGGCAATTGTCCTGCAATGCGGGGAGCTCTTTCCCCCCCGACTACTACGATGCGACCTCGGTGAAGTTTAACAATGTGCTGCTGCTCCAGGCCCGGTATGATGAATTTGACTATTTCCGGGACTACCAAAAGAATGTGATCGGCCTTGAGAAAACGCCCCTCCGCTACCGGGATTTTATGGGGCAGAGCGCGCCGGTGGACTGGAACCGCACCTACGGTTCCTTTGCGGAGGGTTCCGCCCGGCGTATGGAACTGCTGCAAACCAACCACCGGCTTACCACCCACGACAGCCGCGCCCTGACCGCCGCCATGAACTGGTTCACCAATGCCCTGGATGTGAAGCCTTCCCTCGTGGGCTCAAATCATATCTATATGATCAAGGAACTTCTGGTTCTTTTGGCCATGCTGGCCGCACTGGTGTCCATGCTTCCCCTCTGTCTGCTTTTAACCAGACTGCCCTTCTTTGCCCCTGTGGTACAGCCCCTGGAAAAGACGGAAAACCTGAAACTCCTTTCCACAAAAAGCCGGTGGAAGACCGCCATCATTTCCATTTTGGTAAGCGGCCTCACCTTCCCCTTCCTGGGCCAGCTTGGACATGGGCTTATGCCCGTACCGGAAAACATCTTCCGTATGACCATCGGCAACGGCTTTATCACATGGCTCACCTTTTTGATGCTGGTGTCCCTGTTTATGCTCCTCCATTGGTATAAAAAGGGCGAGGGTAAAAAGATGGGGGTGACCCTCTGCGACCTCGGACTTGGGGACAGGGCTGCGCCTGCCAAACTTAACGGACAGGTCATAGGCAAATCAGTTTTGCTGGCCTTTATCCTTACCGGCATGATGTATCTCTTGGTAGTCCTGAGCGCCGCAATTTTTCAACTGGACTTCCGGTTTATCTGGCCCTTCTTCCGGCCCTTTACTCCGTCCCGGCTGGGGCAGTTCTTCGTCTACCTCCCCTTCTACGCGGCCTTCTTTACGGTGAACGCCGGGGTGAAGCTCTACGGTCAATTACGGCTCCCGGAGAAAAAGACCGCCGCGGGAACCCAGCTTGCCTGGTGGCTCTACAGCGTCTTTATCATGCTGGGTGGGGTGTTCCTCATCGTCCTTATCGAGTATATCCCCTTCTTTCTGGGGATGGGCCCCGGCGCGGACCTGCTCTTTTCGCCCCTCTTCGGGGGCCCCTTTATGTCGGTGATGATCCTGCTCATCCCCCAGTTTGCGATTTTCTTTTTCCTCTCCACCTGGCTCTACCGCAAAACCGGCCACATATACCTGGGTTCCTTCATTGTGGCCATACTGGCAAGCTGGGTACTTTCAGGCGGTTCGGCAATGTTTTAGGAGTCGTAAAGAATTTTTTATATATCATCAATAATCCTGATGATATATTGCAACGCCTTTTTTGATTCCGGAGAGGCCGGCATATACGGCCATATATGCATCATATCTTGTCCCTGAATAAACTCTGTGCTTACCCCGGCGGATTTTAACCGCTCAACAAAGGGAGGAATCTGCGGATAAAAGATATCATGGGTTCCTGAAAAAACATAAACCGGCGGGAAATTGGTAAAATCACCGTAGAGCGGCGCATTGTAAAAATTATCTTTGCTGTAATCCATGTTGAATAACTCCGGCATCGAGTGAAGCAATTGCATGGATTCCATCTTGTCGTAGGGCGCTATTTCTTCCATGGCGGCGATAATAGCGGGATCGTTTTCCGTTACCATTGCAGGTGACAGAAGAATTAACGCTTTTGGCATAACAAAACTCCGTGCCGGCACGGTATTTTCAAGTGTTTTGTTGTAATGACAAACGGTCAGGGCTAAATCCGCACCGGCGGAATCACCTAAAAAAACAATGTCCGCATTGGGATATGTATTCCGCATTGCATTATATATATCAACGATCATCAATGTCATTTCTTCGACTGTTGCGCCGGGTAACAGGGGATAATCGGGAACCCATACCGGTACATCTGTCGCCTGCATTATTGTGTGTATTGATTTCCAGTGAACATCATGTATCCCAAAAATGAAACCGCCGCCATGAAGAAATAAAACAGCCCGTGCCGGCGAAAGGGTATTTTTAGGTGTGATTTGATAACACGGCCTGTCATGAAAAATCCGGGTATCAACATTAAATTTTTTGTAGATATATTTTGGAGGAGGTTCGGATATATCGGATCTATGCTGTTCGAGGTATGCGCCAAATTCTTCAGTACCAAGGCTAAAATATTTTTTATGACTCATACTTCCCACTATCGACTCTACCATTTGATAGCGCACACTGGTAGTAGTTGCACAGCTTGCAAGGAATAAAAAGAACCAAAATAGTAATAACAGATTCACCTGTTTTAACGATTTCATGGTCATGATTCATCTACCATACTACCCCGCCCCAAATTCCGGTTTGTTTCGATAAGCAAGCCGGAAAGCGCATCCCACGAGGGTGTACTCACCAAAATAAACCGCATGCCGCAGGAATGCGCCCCGTTCCCGTCGGTATCTTCGCGGTCACCGATAACGAGGATGTCGCTGCAGGGGCATTGCAGGTCGGCGGCTATTGTCAAAAAAGGCCGCGGCGCGGGTTTGAGCGCCCCGAAGGTATCCGGCCCGTATAAAGCGCCGCAACGCTCCGGCGGCAAGCCGACTGCCGCCAGACGTTCCGCTACATCAGGATAATCGGAATACACCGCATATTTTATGCCCGCCTTTTTGAGTGCATCAAAAATTTCAAGCGTACGGGGCCGTGCTTTGTATTTTTTTTCCAGAACACGGCGCATATTCGGCATATACCGCTCAAAATACCATGCGCGCAATACATCCGTGCTTTTACCGGTGCGTCGGGAAAGGCGCTCAAAAAATTCGGCGTAATACGCTTCGGGTGACTGAAAATCAGCGCCCTTCAGCTCTTTTCTGAGACGCCTCTCCTCACGCACCGTCAACGCGTCCGGCAAATTGTACATGACAACATTGAACGCGAGACGGCGGGAATCATATAAAGTACCGTCAAAATCAAAGATAAAGGCGCGTGCCTCGGGAACCCGAGCCATCGGATCAAAGGTCCGCAGTTAAATTTGCTGCGGAGGAATTTGAGCGCCCCCCTCGCCGGTTACCAGTTCCTTGAACATGGCGTGGCGCTTTTCATCCTGCATCAAAAGATTCACCTTGAACTGGCCGTCCCGGTATCCCTTGTCGATGCAATTGGCCTTGAACCGTTCAAATGACTCAGGTCCCAGCAGGGCGGTTTCCGGCGCCTTAAGGCGGTCGGAAGCCCGTTTTTCCCGATATTCAGCATTATAATTTTGCAGGCATTGATCAAGATAGGCGGTAAACTCTTCGGCTTCCTTTACCGAGATATTCTGGTTCTCAAATTCATAGTAGAATTTATAGTTTGATTTCCGGACATCCGCAAATCCCACAAAGAAGGGGGCGATTTTCCCGGTCTGTTTCTCCACCTCGTGGACCGCCTCGATAAACTGCCGTTCATGGAGTTTTTCTCCGGTCAGGCTGATGGTCCCGTTTCCCTTCTGGATGAAGGTTATGGTGGGGAATTCGTTGTACCGGCCGGTCACTTCCAGAATATCGTTCATGTTGTACCGGTAGAGCCCCGCGGAAGTGGTGATCACCATGGTGTACCGCTGTCCCTCCTCAACCTCGTGCATCTGGTAAATCTTGGGATTCGGGCTGTCAATTTCGGATTCGTGGATAAACTCAAAGAACTGCAAATGGCCGAACAGGACCGTATCCGGGCTATTTGCCTTCAAGGCGATGCCGGATTTACATTCCGAGGCTAAATAGCCGAATTCGTGGAATACACACTCCGGCGGGAAGGAATCCCGAATCTTGTCAAAGTATACTTTTGTGTTGCCGCAAAACCAGACCATAACCTCAACCATCCGGGGCCAGTAATGCTTGGGCAGCACATTGCCGTACCGGGCCTTTAGTTTGCGCAGTTCCTCCGCACGCTTGGGATTCGGCTTGAGCTTCGCCTCCAGGGCGACGCGGATTTCGGCGGGATAGTCAAAACGGTGGGTCAGGGTACCGTGTTCAATATCGTTCACGTATTCATCGTAGAACTCATTGGCGTTGGTCTGCATTTCCACCAGGGTGCTGGGGTTGGCGGTGATGATGAGGTGGGCGTCCCGCTCAATACCCATACGCATGATGGCATAATACCGGGCCTTATAATCGGCAATATGGAATACATCGGCCGGGGCGGTATGGAGGACCTTCATAAACTCAGGAATATCCCGCTGACTCACCCCGGAAAGTGAACCGTAGAGGGTGCCGTCCGGGGCTGCGCCCTCTACGGCCTTCCCCACAATGGATACGGTGGGACCGTAAAACACCGTGGGCTTGTTCCGAATCAGGACATAAAACCCGATCTGGTTCATCTTTTTATAGGCATCCTTATAGTACTGCTCGGAAACCGGTATCCACTTGGGTTCATTGGTGGTCCCGCTGGTGGTGGCGTAGAGCTTGGGCTTGCCGGGGAAAAGTACCCCCGCTTCGCCATTCTTGTGGCGCTCCACATAGGGCTTGAGGGAATCATAATCGTTTACGGGAACATTTTCATCATATAACCTGAATAATTCTTCCGGTGTTGCGGCCTTGATGATTTCATCAAAATGATGTTCCTTACCGTACACCGTATCCTTCGATTGGGTAAGGATATCCCGCAGAACCCTGGCCTGGGTTTCCTTGCCATGTTTGGAGGCCTTTTTTAATTCCGATAAGCCCTTTTTCCCGATAATGGTAAGCGCCAGCCGGATGAGCCACCATCCCTTTAGTCTTGGTTCTTTCATGTTTCACTCCTTATTTAGTCAAAGATAATGCCAGATTTCTATTTCGACAAATCACAACAATTTTGTCATTATACCAGAAAACAGATCTTTGTATCAAGGGGGTTATCGCCTGCGAAGATGCCGCAGTGGAAGTAAGGGGGGACATTATTCCCGGAACCCTCGTCGAAATTTGCCAGGCCGCCTTTTTCGTCTCCGAACCCCTCAAGCATGTCCGCTTCCGGCCGGATAAGGACTCAGGAAAAGTAATCGTAGAAAATCTGTAAAAAGAAAAGATTTAACCACAGAGGGCACGGAGAGAAGAACACAGAGTACACAGAGAAAGAATTTTATATTTTTTTCCTCTGTGTTCTCTGTGAATCCTCTGTGCCCTCTGTGGTTATATTCTCTAATGAATGTCGAAAAATGTACAGGCATTAGTGAATGTTTCTGCGGCAAGTTCTGCGGGGGCTTTCCCCAGTATTTCTGCGATAAATTCCGCGATATGTACCAGATACCGGCTTTCGTTGCGGCCGTTGCGCTTTGCCCCCGGCATATTACGGGGCATGAGGTAGGGGGCGTCGGTTTCCAGGAGCAGTTTATCTGCGGGAATTTTTTTAATAAGGGGGATAAGATGGCGCCCACGCCGCTCATCGCAGATCCAGCCGGTGATGCCGATATAGGCCCCTAATTCCAGATACCTTTCCAGTTCTTTTTCACCACCGGTAAAACAGTGAACCACCATTCTCTTTATATTTGTTAAGTTGTTTT
>BOAV01000090.1 GCA_026002045.1 Spirochaetia bacterium
ATACTTCATCATCTTTAAAGCGCTCCTGGAATTGTAATAACGTCAATGCTGCTTGTTGTGCCATCGCTTTTCCCCTATCTCATAATTATATCATACAGGAAAACAGGGAGTCAACTTAATAGTCATAATAAAAAATATGGGTTCCTTAACCAGATGACCCCACATAAGAAAATTATTGATAATGCCGTTGGTGGCAAACATCATCTTGAACAATACGGAATAGGAAACCAGGGACATGACACAGGGAATAAATATGGCCGTGCGGTAAAACGACCGCATCTTGAGTTTTGAATTCAGGATGCTCGCCAAAACAAGGGCCAGCATAAGCATCACCGGCCCCTGGACTACCAGAAAAATAAAGGTATTACCGATGGTGCGGTGAAAAATCTTGTCCCCGACAAGACGCTTGATGTTGGTAAGTCCGCCAAAGACATAATCGCCCCGGCGGAGCACCTTGAAGGACAGGCTCAGGGAGCTGATTATGGGATAAACGGTGAACAGGACAAAGGCAAGCATGGCAAGGGAAATAAAAGCCCAGCCATATTTGTCGTATCTATTAGCCCTATGGATCGCACTGCCCATAATCAACCCCCTTGGAATTACTGTTACTGTATCTGGTTCTTGAGCTGGTCCTCGGCGCGTTTCAGCGCTTCATCAACGGTAATAGTGCCCTGAAGATAATTAAAGAGCGCAGAATTGACCGCCGTATTGGCCTCCGGAACGTACTGACCGTAATTTACCGGGGGAATCTTGGGAAGCTGTTCCGCAAAGAACAGGTTTACCTTCTGCCCGTTAAAGAAGGGATCGCCCACGCCATAAGCCGCTCCGGCCTGTGAGGGAAGCCATGCGCAGACCGCACCCTGATCAACCAGAATCTTGTCATAGAAGGCCGCATCTCCGGCATAAATTGTTTTAAGGAAGCTGTTGATAAGATCCTTGGACTGGTTATTTTCAATCACGTACCAGCTTGAACCGCCGGTATTGGAGGCGTTTGCCGCTTTGGCATTGTTAAGCCGGGGCATGGTGGTAACCCGCCACAGACCGGACTGGCCCGGTTCCGCTTTGACCGTGGAAACCCGCCATGCGGCGTTGATAACCGAAGCGGTGGTTCCGTTGTTGATGGCCCCCGCAAGCTGGGAATCATCGGCGCATTCAAGAATGACACCGGCGTCCCGGAGTTTCTTGATGGTTTCAAAGGTCTCCCGCAGGGCGGCGTTATTGGTGATGGTCATGTTGTTATTGGCGTCAAAGTACCAGGCCCCGGCGGACTGGATCATCATACGAAAGAAGGATGACCAGTTGGTGCCGTTGGCGATGGTCATTTTTACGCCGGTTTTTTGCTCCACGATTTTTCCGATTTCAAAAAACCGGTCCCAGGTGATATCCGTAATATCCGCATCGGTGAAGCCCGCTTTTTCCAGAATATCGTGGCGGAAGAAGGTGGCGCAGACCCCGGTGTCAAAGGGAACGCCGTAATGCTTGCCGTTCAGGGTCATTACCTGAACCTTGTAGGGTGAGAACTTGGAATAATCCAGCACATCGTGCAGGGGATAAAAGTATTTTGAGTAGGCGCTGACGTACTGATAAAAACTGTAATCCTCAATCAGAACGATATCGGGCAGATTCTTGCCGCCCGCAGCCAGCCCGGTCTGGAGCTTTTTGTAAACATCCTCTTTGGAGCTGGAAATAATTTCGATATTGAAATCCACATTCGGATTCAATTCTCTGTAGCGGGCCGCTGCGGTCTTCATGATGGCAATATTAAAATTGTCATCCCATGCCCAAACGGTGATTGTGTTTTTCGCCCCGCCCGCCTGGGTTTTTCCTGCGGCGCTGACCGAAAGCGGGCTAAATACAAAGAAGATTGCCAAAACCGCGGCAAAAACCATCAGCCATTTTCCTTTCCTGCACATACATTGCCTCCTGATAATTTCGTTGTTCCTATATAGGAACAACGCTCTTTATTACGAACAATTTAAGGATAACCCCCTTATATTTTTTTGTCAAGAAAAATTTGAGAAAATTTGCAGAAACCCGGTGCGCAGGGTTTCTGCCTATACTTTTCCGGAATTTCCCCGTATATTTAATACATCCATGCGCCCCTGTGGGGCGCTTTCCGATAAGAAGGAGTTAATGGGCGCTAATGCGCCCGGCGTCATGACCATTAATCAGGAAGATGCACTAAAAGATTTTCTCGAAAATGTTACCGAGCCCTTTACCCTGGAGGATATAACGGCCTTTGTCAGGATGGTTGAACCCAAGCAAAGCGGCAGGCTCTCCATGGAGATTGCGTCCCTGATCGATTCCCGGAATATCGCCTTCAGGCTGGACAGCCGCCACTGGGTGTCCCGGCGGGGCTGCTTTGAAAGCGTGCCCTTTGTGATTAACCCTACCAAACTTGAACTGCTCAACGGCATTTTGATCCCCGGGCATCGGTGTATTCCCTTTGCCAACCCGGATCTGTTGCCCCAGGAATATGTGTTTTATTGGCGGGGGAGCCCCGTCCCCGCGACCACCACCGAAGGCCCCCCGGATGATTTTTATCCCTACTATTGTCTTTTTGGGGAAGAATACGCACCCCAATACGTGGCCCGGGATAACCCGGAAAATGAAGAGGCTTTTAACTGCGACCCCTACGAGGACCCCCCGGAAGTTTCCATCACGACCCTGGACATGCGGAATATTTACCGGGAAAGCGCCTTTGTGCCGGGGGATCGTTTTGTGGTAAAGACACGGGACTGGCGGGCGGGGATCTTTGACCTGGAACGGGTGGGCAAGGACGAATGGCCCCAGACAGAGTTATACGCCTGGCTTGAAGCTGCCGAAGGGGGCTTTGAGGACGCCTTCAGCCTCCTGGGGCCCGGTTCCTGCACGGAGGAACAGATTGCCTACGCCTACTGGTACGGCGGCAAACGTATGCGGGAAATCCCCGCCTATTCCCTGGAAGATTTTCTTTTTGAAAAAACCGACCGGATCGAAACCGTGGCCTACGGCATCGAAAGCCGTTTCTGGTTCGCAGGGAAGGAAATTCCCGACAGCCGGGTCATTGAAAGCTACCTGCTCCCCCCGGACCGGACACTGGTGGAGGACATCCTTTTCCGGCGGCAGGTGCCCATCTCTGAATACGTGATCCAGTCCTATGTGCGGGACGCCCTTTTTCACGGGGAAGAGGATGTCCCCCTCATCCTTGAACGGATCGTCCCCCCCAGCATTCATCTGGAAGAACGGGAATGGAAGATCCTTGCGGGATATATCCTCGATACCCTGGATGAATTTAAGCCCACCTACACCCCCTTTGCGGATCAGGCCATGGGACCCATCCGGCAGCGGGTGGGGGAATTGCATACCGCGGTTATCGACCTTTTGGCCCGGCTCAACAAGGGCGGCGTTGACCCCTCCTGGCTGCCCAAGCATACCTACATTGTCCTTTCCCAGATACAGGGCCACGCCGTGGGGGTTCTTGAGGACCTGGACAGCGACGAAGGGCCCCCCGAAGGGGATCTTGAGGCCATGGACAATTCCCTGGACAGCATGATCGAAACCTACGAGGACATAAAGGAACTGATAGAAGAAGCGCTGGATACCTTCCGCCGGAGCAACCTTTCGGTGGTTAAGCCCCGCCCAAAGGATGGAAAAAGCAACCCCTGGCGGATGGTTCAGATAAGCATCGGCGGCACCGGAGTCTGGCGGCGGGCGGCGGTTCCCGAATCCTACCGGCTTCAGGAGTTGCACCGGGTCATTCAGGGCGCCCTGAACTGGCAGGGGGCTTCGGTTTACCGCTTCAGCGTTGAAAAAAAAACCAACGGCTTATCATCCCGCGCAGGCGTCTTGGACAGCAAACTCAAAATAGAGGATCTTTGCGGCGAGGGTATTTCTGAACTAATATACGAATACGGCACCAAATGGACCGTCAAGGTGATCATACTCCCCCGGTACGATGGGGAAGATGCCGAGGCGGTGCGCTGTGTGGCCGGGGAAGGGGCGTCTCCCCCGGAATTTATCGACGGCCCCCTGCGGTTCAGGAAGAGTATCAGCGCACTGGAACGGGGGAACGAGCTGGAACGGCAGACCGCCCTCCATGAACTCGGGCAGAATTTCAAGGCCGAATATTTTGATCTTGAGGGCTGCAACCGGAATCTGAATTCCGGTATACTAAAAACAGGATTTTATGCACATGAATGAAGATACAGATGAAGAGGGATTGGCTGAACTGGTAAAACGGGGGGGCATTTTTTATCATATCCCCGGCAATACCCCGGAACAAATTCTGGGCGAAATTATCGGGAGAATCCCGGCGGCCTTCCTCCCCATCGGCAAGGAGACCCTCCTCAAGGCGGTTCTGGAACGGGAAGCCCTGATGTCCACCGGCATCGGACACGGCTTGGCCCTGCCCCATCCCCGGAACCCGGTGATAGGCGAAACGGAAAAGCAGTTTGTCACCATCGCCCTAAGCGAATCCCCGGTGGACTGGAAATCTCTGGATGGCAGGGCGGTTTATGCGGTGCTGCTCATCGTATCCGCATCGGCCAAACTGCACCTGCGTACCCTGTCAAAGATCAATTTCCTCTGTCGGCAGGAAAGTTTTGAGGCCCTGCTTCAGAACCGGGCGCACCCGGAGGATATCATAAAGGCTATCAGGGACATGGAACAAACCTGGAAAAAATAAACCAAAAGAACAAGGAGTATCAAAATGAACATTCAGGGATTGGAAAAAACAGCGTTAAGCGTGCGGGCTTTGACCATTGACGCCATTCAAAAGGCGAATGCCGGGCATCCCGGCCTTCCCATGGGCGCCGCCGAACTGGGGGCGATCCTCTACGGGGAACTGCTGCGCCACGATCCGGCCGCCCCGGACTGGGCAGACCGGGACCGCTTTGTATTGTCTGCGGGACACGGCTCCATGCTTCTCTATTCACTGCTCTATCTGGCGGGGTACCCGGATATTTCCCTTGATGATATCAAGACTTTCCGCCAAGTCGGTTCCCGTGCGGCGGGTCATCCCGAATACGGCATAGCGGGCATCGAATCCACCAGCGGCCCCCTGGGGCAGGGTGTGGCTACCTCGGTGGGCATGGCGATTGCAGAGACCATGCTCGCCGCCCGGTTCAACACCCCCACCCGCAAAATTGTTGATCATTACACTTACGTCCTTTGCGGAGACGGCTGTCTGCAGGAGGGGGTTTCCGGGGAGGCCAGCTCCTTTGCGGGTCATCATCAATTGGGAAAACTCATCGTTTTTTACGATTCCAACAATATCACGATTGACGGCAGCACGGACCTCTCCTTTACCGAAGATGTGGCCAAACGCTACGAAGCCTACGGCTGGCAGGTGCTGAAGGGCTCCATGTACGATTTTGAAGAAATCACCCGCCTCACCGCCCAGGCAAAGGCGGAAACAAAAAAGCCCAGTATCATCATCCTTAAATCGATCATCGGGAAGGGCTCCCCAAATAAGCAAAACACCGCCGACAGCCACGGCGCGCCCCTGGGCGCGGAAGAAGTTGCCGCCACCAAGGCCAATCTGGGCATTCCCGCAGGCCCCGCCGGTGATTTCTACACCGCCTCGGAGTCCCTCGAATACTTTAAGGCCAAACGGCCTGAATGGAAGAAGGTCCGGGAAAGCTGGCAAGTTGAATTTGATGCGTGGTCTAAAGAAAACCCCGATAAGCGCAAAGAATGGGACCAGTTCCACAGCGGCAAGGCCCTGCCGGCCAGCTTCCCCGCCTTTAATGTTGGGGATAAAATCGCCACCCGCACTGCGGGAAACAAAGCTCTGGCCGCCGCTGCCGCCGCCAACAAAAACCTGGTGGGGGGTTCGGCGGACCTCAAGGGTCCCAACGCCGTGGGCTTCCCCGATTCCGGCCCCTATTCCCCCGCCTGCCGGGAAGGCCGTTACCTCCACTTCGGTATCCGGGAATTCGCTATGGCCGCCATCTCCAACGGGATCACCCTCCACGGCGGGCTGCGGGCCTTCTGCTCCACCTTTATGGTTTTTTCCGATTACCTGCGTCCCGCGCTCCGTCTTTCGGCGCTGATGAAACTGCCGGTGATCTACGTCCTGACCCACGATTCAATCTTTGTGGGCGAAGACGGCCCCACCCACCAGCCCGTGGAGCACCTGGCGGCCCTCCGGGTTATCCCCGGCGTACGGGTCCTCCGTCCCGCCGACGCGGAAGAAACCGCCGAAGCCTGGGCCATGGCCCTGGAAAACCAGGGCAGCCCCACGGTTCTTGCCCTGACCCGGCAGAACACGGTGGTCTTCCCCAAGGCCGACCCGGAATGGCGCAATACCCTCCGTACCGGCGCCTATATCGTCCAAAAAGCCGGGCCCGCCGGGGAGAAACCTGATGCGGTAGTTATCGCCACCGGCTCCGAAGTGAACATTGCATTGGATGCGGCGCAAAAATCAGGCAAAAAAATTCAGGTGGTCTCCATGATTAGCCGGGAACTCTTTGAAAGCCAGCCCAGGGCCATTCAGGAGGCCATTGTACCCCCCGGTGTACGGGTTATCTGTGCCGAAGCGGGTGTCCACAGCGGCTGGGAACGCTGGGCAAAGCCGGAAGACATCTTCTCGATAGATCGCTTCGGTGAATCGGGCCCCGGCGGCAAGGTTGCCGAATATCTGGGCTACACCGCAACGGCGCTGGCAGCATTGATCAACAGGTAATAGAAGTATAAAAAAGCCCCCAGGACCTACACCCGGGGGCTTCCTTTATTGTCCCTGCTTTTAGTTTCTTCTCTTGGGTTGCTTCCTGTTCTTCTTTATAAAATTCGTACAAGTCGACGAGCATTTCCTCCAGTTCCGCTTTGGTTTTCCCCTGGGTCCAGTGTTCAGGCCAGATGTTGAGATACCCAAGCAGCCATCCGTCTTTCTCTTGCCAATAGGTATATTCCAGTTCCATGTATAAACAAGCCTCTATTCATATTTTATGGTAAGCCGTCCCCTTGGACAAGTCCATTATGTTTTGCCGTGACAGTGCTTGTATTTTTTTCCGCTGCCGCAGGGACAGGGATCGTTGCGGCCGATTTTCGGGCCCGAGCGGACGATGGTTTTTGGCACAACTTCGCCGTTTTCGTAGAGCCAGCGATCCTGCTTTTTAAAACGGCCCCGCTCATGGTGGACATCCCGCAGGCCCTCCCGTTCATAGGCGGCCTCAAATTCCACCGTTCCTTCGGTGTCGGCAGGACCGCCCTTTTCAACGGAAATGATTTTTAAACCAAGCCACTTGGACTGCTCGCTCCAGGCCCTGGTCTGTTTATAATCAATATCATCCTTGCCGTTTTTCGTACAGGTATCGACGATGTAATCCACCGCGTGTTCCGCATAAGCGGAGTAACGGCTCCGCATCAGGGCTTCCGCAGTGGGGGGATTTTTCGCGCCCGTGATATAGGGCTCGCAGCATTCGGCGTAGGGGCGGCCGGAACCGCAGGGACAGGGTTTCGCCATCAAAGAACCTCCAGGAAAGCGGATACATCCGCAGGAATCGTACGGGATTCAACTTTCCGCTCCATGGTCCGCGCCAAAGACGGCGGTACCGGCGGCGGCGCAGTGAGGGGCTCCACGGTCTCGGCAAACTTGGCGGGGTGGGCGGTGGACAGTATCGCTAAGGGGGCTACCGCCCCCAGGGCTACTGCCCCCAGGGCTGCGCCTTTGCCGGTCAGGCTTTGTTTAATCAGTTTATCAGCCGCATTCCAGCCCACGGCGCTGTGGGGATCAAGGAAATATCCGCAGTCCCGGTATACCGCCTTGATGGTCTCCTGTGTTTCCCCGTCAGAGACGGAAACGCCCCGGATGATCCGCTTCATCTCATCCCAGGAGAAATGGGCCGCCATCCGTTCAAAGTTGCTGGGGGCTCCCACATCCATGGCGTTGGAAATGGTGGCTTGGGACAAGCGGGCTTCATAATTGCCGCTCTCAAGGTAATCGGGCACGGTCTTGTTCACATTGGTGGCGGCGATAAAGCCCCGGATTGGGGCGCCCATCTTCATGGCGTACAGGCCCGCAGTCAAATTTCCAAAATTACCTGATGGGACGCAAAAGGTCAGTGCCTGCCCGGTACGGATGCCGTAGTCCGTTGCGCCGTTCCCCTGGCTGCCGCCCTTCACCCGCGGGGTGGCTTCACCGTCGGGATCGGTTTTGCCCGCAAAGGCTTTACCTGCTGCTGCGGCGTAATACACAGCCTGTGGGATAAGCCGGGATACGTTGATCGAATTGGCGGAAGAAAGGGTCAGCCGCTTCCGTAAATTTTCATCCCCAAGGGCGGCCTTGACCAGGCGCTGGCAGTCGTCAAAACTGCCTTCCACAGCCAGGGCGGAAATATTGCCCCCAAGCCCGGCGATCTGCCGTTCCTGGAGGGGTGAGACCCGGCCCCTGGGATAGAGGACGGTCACGGAAATGCCTTCAACCCCGAAAAAACCGTCAGCCACGGCCCCGCCGGTATCCCCGGAGGTTGCCACCAGAATCTTGAGGGGCTTGTCTTCCCCACGGCGCAGGTACGAAAAGGCCCGCGCCATAAAGCGGGCGCCAAAATCCTTAAATGCGGCGGTGGGGCCGTGGAACAGTTCCAGCACCAGCCGGTCCCCTACACTTACCAGCGGCGCGGAAAAGGGATACGCCGAGTGGACCATGTCCTCCAGCGCCGCCTCCGGTATTTCGCTTTTCACAAAGGGCTTGATGGTTTCAAAGGCGATATCGCAAAAACCCATCCTCCCCAGGGAATTTTTGATCGCCCCGGAATACAGGGGAATTTCTTCGGGAACAAAAAGCCCGCCATCAGGGGCAAGGCCGCTCAGGGCGGCGGTTGCAAAACTCACCCCCGCATCTTTGTTTCTGGTACTAAAGTAGCGCATGGTTCATAGTATATTGATTGAAAGGCGGTGGTCCATACCTCACGGGCACAGCCCCCCCGGTAACCGTGCATCCCCACGGGCACGCAGATGAATAATCGGGGGTCCTGTCCATGGAATTCATGCCCCGCAGGCGGGTCACGAATTCCCCTTGTCGCTTTCGCGACACTGGACCCCCCGCCGCCGTTATCCCCAGCGTGCCCGTCACAAACTCCGGTTGCAGGGGGGCTGAGCTGGTTATAGGGAAGCGCTTTGTTGGTTTCCTTTGGAGCCATAAAAAAAGGCCGTCCCCGCAGCGGAGGACGGCCAGCTTAAACTTTTTATGCCCGGTTAAGGTGTGCCGGGCAGTATTGATTAGTCAAGACCAACCACAACGCTGATAGTAAAAGAATCTGCGGGAGGGCCTACCGCAAGAGCTTCAATGGTAACCTCATTACTGCTATCAGCGCCTTCGTCATAGCCGGCATCAGTAAATGCACTGCCGGAATTAGTATCGGTAAGTACAGCCGCAATGAGCGTGGCAATATCACCAGCGGTAGCACCTACCGCAACCGTTCCGATTTCAGGGTCGGTAAACGTAATACCGCTGACCGACACGGTGGCATTGGTGGGATCGTCCGAGTTTTTGGTCCTGTACACGGCAATGACGTACTTATCCTTTACGCCCCCGGTAATAGTTTTGTCATCAGAACCATCGTCGAAAAGCGCTACGCCATCGGCATCGCCATCGATTGTGATTTCCTTGTCGCTCGGGGCGGGGTCATCGGCTGTCAGTACAAGCTTACTGGCACCACTCCATGTTGCCGTTATACCAAGAGTCGCTGCTGCGGTATTAATAGAGGTAAGGAGTTCAGTCGGGGTAGCAGCGCTGAGGTTGCTTCCAACCCAAGTAACGTCTGCTTCATCATCGCCATAGACAATCTTAATGTCTTTATTGCTGCTCACGTCCTTGTTAGCGGAGACAGCCGTAGCTCCGGACCAGGTGGGCCTGCCATTCTCGCCAGGGGTATACGTGACGAGGGTAGACCATCCATAGGCATCAAGTTCTTTTTCGAACTTGCCGGGCACTTCCTTTTCCACAGTCTCCTTTTCCGGGTCCGTCTCTGTGGGGCATCCTAAAAACACAATCGCCGTCAATAACAACGCGATTGTTCCGAATACGAGACTCTTGTTTTTCATAGAGTCCTCCTTAAATATATTCATCCGAGACATACGTCCCGAATGTCCTTCCGCCTTACGACGGAAGACCAATAAAGAGGGCTAACAAACAGCGAAGGTATGCTCTATACTTTCCCTGTCTATCAAAACCCCCGGAGGCGCGTCATTCTTTGCAGGAGTTAACGCCGCC
>BOAV01000091.1 GCA_026002045.1 Spirochaetia bacterium
ATCCGTTTACTATATATCCTTGCTTGTAAGTGCCCAAATCGCCCGATCCCCTCCCAGTCTGTCATAGTCCCCCTGTTCCACTATAACAGGCTTCTCTTTTTTCCTTAAGTTTATGATGTTGTGCCTGGAGCCAAATTTGCCTGTATAAATTTTTTTGCATAGGAGAACTAAAATGAAACGAATTTTAACAGTACTTTTACTCTTTGTAAGTTTTTCCCTTTTTGCGGAAAAACGGGAAATCGGGCGGCTTCACTGGGTTTTTAATGATTATGGAAAAGATTACAGTGAATATATTTCTCCCCAATATAGATCTGATTCCTGGGGGGAATACATAATGACCTTTACCAGCACCGTTCCTGAGGAATTAACTAGACTTATACTTCCAAATTCTGAAAGTCCCGAGGGATATGCAATTCGTGATTATACTAATAGCTTCGAAACTGTTATGGGGCATATTGTCTTGAAAAGAGATACCCATTCTATTACCTTGCAAGAAGGCTATAATAGGGCAAGAGGACGTATGCATGATATAGGAAAGTACCTAAATCCTGCTCATCAATATGGTGTTGAAAAATTTGCAAATGCTCTTATAGGAATAATGAATTCAAAGTATACTATTGACCAGGGTATTTCTTTAGAAGGATTACCTGTAAATCAAGTCCTTAAAAAATACTCTTGGGAGAGTATTACTGATTTTGATAATGAAGAATTCTACTGGACACAAGGTCTTAGGGACGAAAAGGGTAATATATACTATGAATTTGAAATTACATTCATTGTTTATGAGGAAATATGAACAGAATCTTTGTGACAGGCGATGCGCACTTTGACACGCTCCAATGAGTTAAAAATGGTGTGCCTCTATAACAAGATCATTACCCTTGACTCGGTTCATCAGGAACTTTCAAAGGGCGGGGTAAGTTTGGGAAACGTGGACTAATAAGATACATTACAGGAAAGGAGCTTGAAACAAGATGCCGGGAAAAATCAGGGGCTGCAAAACAATACTTCCTTTGCATGAAGGGGATACCGCCGATTACAGCGACCGGAAGGGGATGAAAATAATCACCCTTAAAATTGATGCGGGAGTTACTGCCATACGCGCCTGTTTTGCGCATAATGAACTCACCGATCTGGCGATTCCCGATTCTGTTACCACCATCGCCGAAAAAGCATTTATGAAGAACCGTCTGGAAAGTATTGATATTCCCGATTCAGTTACGGCAATCGGTGCTGACGCTTTTAGGTCAAATCGGCTTAAGCGTGTTAAACTATCCGAAAGTCTTGAAGGCATCGGCGATGGCGCGTTCAGGGATAACAAGCTGAAAAGCATTGTACTTCCTGCGGGTCTCAAGTGGATTGGCGACACCGCGTTTAAGGGTAACCCAATCACCAGCATTACCATCGGCGAATATCTTGAAGGGCGGGATGAAAACCTTACGCCCTCGTCAATACCCTATGCGGATGCCTTTGGCAATCACGGGGTAGAATTTATTAACTGCTATGTTCATAACAACACCGCAGCGGGAACCTACGAATATGACAGGGCCGCTAAAAAATGGTACTATGTGAGACTCGAAAAAAAGGGGGAATGATAACGATGAACAATGTTATTTTTAAAAAAATCACAAACCAAAAATATTTCAATTATAAACCTTTGCCATTACCCGGTGCATACATGCCGATAAAAAGTTCTTTGCCGGGTTACCTGTTCCGGGCAGATATATTTTACAAATTTAATGATAAAAATTATGTCACCATTGAAAACAGGGCAGAAAAAATCAGAAAATTGTTTGTGCTTATTGTAAGTCGGGATGAATGTGCAATAGGATTAGAATATGAACATAAAATTGCTCATGCACCAATACTATCAATAAAGGAAGAAAAAAATATTACCGCATTAATACAATTATGCAAGGAAAATAATATTGTAGTGGCATATAATAAAAATATCTGCCGGCAAATATTTAAGACCACTGATATTGGGGATACAATTCCGGGTATTTTTTGGGAAAACATAGCTACAATTTTTGTAAAAGCAATAAAAAGCCGTTCAACAAAAAATGATATACTATTTATTAATAAGAAAGAATGCATTGTCGGAATAAAATGGAATAAAAACATGAAGGGAATTTTAATAAAACACAGCCTAAAAAATAATTCTCTTACAAATATTGTCGATTTAGATACTTGTGAAAAAAAGGGGATTCCGGTCATATATGATGAATATTTAGCAGATTATTTATATAATTTTATTACAGATAAATTTGAAGATTTACCGGTAATAATACAAAAAAATATTTGGGAACTGGCTGCGGTACTTATGGCAAAGATATTAAAAAATAATGACGATTTATATACTCCCACTGCACCTCAGGTTCCCCTTTCCCTGGAAATTGGCAAGGATCTCGTTCCCCTGATTGAGAAGAAAAAGGGGGCGAAACTTCTGGAACAGATAAACCGGATAAACCGGGAATCCCGGCTGGAACTGGGGCTGGTTATCCCCTGGATACAGATCCTGGACAACACGCAGCTTAAACCTTCGGAATACTGCATCAAGATAAAAGGAGTTGAGGTTGGCCGGGGTACTATCAAATTGGGCTGGTATCTCTGTATTAATCCCGGGACGGTAACAACTGAAATAGACGGGGAAAAAACCAAAGACCCTGCCTTTGGGCTTCCCGCTCTTTGGATAAGCGAGGAAAATAAGGAACCGGCTAGATCGGCGGGGTATACGGTAGTGGAAACCCTTGCTATTATTGCCACCCATTTGAGAGACATTATCAAGCATTATGCGGCGGAGTTTTTGGGCCGGCAGGAAACACAGGACATTCTGGACGCCCTCAAGAAAAGCTGCCCCGTATTGGTGGCGGAGGTACAGAAGGTCCTCAGCCTGGGGGACATCCGGAAGGTTCTCCAGGCTTTGCTCCGGGAACAGGTTTCAATCCGCAACATGACGGACATCCTGGAAGCTTTGGCAGATCACGGCCAAGCCGCAACCGCCAACGGTTTACAGTTCCTCATCGAAAAGGTCCGGCAGGCGCTGGGCCGGCAGATATGTATGCAGTATGCTGACGAGGATCGGGTGCTCCGGGTACTCACCCTCAGCATAGACTTGGAACTGAAGATTCTGGACAGTTCTGTGGAAACAGCCTCGGGTATCATATCCGCCATGGATCCGCCAACGCAGACCGCCTGGATAAAGGCATTGTCCCGGTCGGTGGCCGCCGTGCAGGATCAGCGCCAATATCCCATCATCCTCTGCTCCGAGGCAGCCCGTTTACTGGTTAAGTCCTCCACGGAACGGGCATTGCCGGATCTGGTTGTGCTATCGGTACCGGAAATTGCGAAGGATATTACGGTAGAGGCCGTGGGGGAAATCGCTATTGATTCTGATAAGGAGTTAGAATGAAAGATTACTTTGAATTTGAAGACGGGACGTATCTTGCGATACAAACAAACGGAACGAAAGTTGCTGTACAGCGGCAGAGTATTTATATGTATATTACGCTGGACGGTAACGATGGGCTTGATAAAATAGACGATGAAACAAAGGCGCTTCGTAAAATAGAGATTCGCACTTTTAAAACTGAACGCGAGGCAGAGGATAGCGCCTGTACAGAAATAGCGGCAGTTAAAAACGGTACTGATGCCCATGGTATGCCAAAACCGCAAACACCGGCCTTTTGGAAGGCGGCGGTTGAACGGGAGCCGCGTATTCTTGGGCTTGTTCCGGATGCGGAAAAAATGGAGGATCTATGCCGTATTGCGGCGGCGAAAAATGGAAATACGCTGGAATATGTCCCTGATGCGCTTAAAGATGAGAAACTGTGCCGGACGGCAGTTGCCAATTCCGGTGATGCGCTTAAGTATGTGCCCGAAAATCGTAAAACCCGGAAGCTCTGTGAACTCGCCATAAAACAACGGTTTAGCAAAGCGCTAAAGTTTGTGCCGGAATCATTAAGAACGGAAGAGCTATGCCGGTTGGCGGTACAAGAAAATGGCGAATCATTGTGTTATGTACCCGAACAATTTAAAACGTCTGAACTGTGTATGGCTGCGGTACGGGGGAGTTCTATTGCGATTGCCTTTGTGCCGGATGCTTTAAAAACATTTGATCTTTGTATGGAAGCAATTTCACCAAAAGATGGAATGTTACTTGTTTTAAATAATGATGATGTAAAAATCAATTGTGCTTTTTACTATGTACCGGAGAATTTGAAGACACCGAAATTGTGCCGGATGGCAGTTGCAGATGATGCACAAGCGATTAGCTATGTGCCCGAATCGCTTATGTCGAAGGGCTTGTGTAAGCTGGCGGTACAGTCTAAATGGTGGGCATTAAAATACGTGCCTGAAAAGTTTAAGACAGAAAAAATCTGTACGATTGCGGTAAAAGAAGATGGAGAGGCATTGGAATACGTGCCGGGAACGCTTAAAACGCAGAAACTCTGTTTACAGGCGGTATGCAGCGATGGGTTTGCACTTCAGTATGTTCCTGATAATTTTAAAACACGGGAACTCTGCCTTGCGGCCGTACAAAATGATTGGCGCGGCGCAGCCTTACAATATACGCCGGATAAATATAAGGACACGGTCTTTTGTTTAGAAGCGGTAAAGCATAATGGGGAGGCGCTTCAGTATGTGCCGGAACCACTTAAAACGCCGGAACTCTGTTTGGAGGCGGTCAAAGAGGATGGGAAAGCGCTCCGATATGTTCCTGGAATACTTCAAACCGCAGAACTGTGCCGTATTGCCGTTAAAAAGGATACGTTCGCACTTTGTTATGTACCGGAAAAACTTAAAACACCTGAATTATGCCTTGAAATAGTAAAAGAAAACGGCTTTGCACTTTCCGATGTACCAGATAAACTCAAAACACCTGAAATCTGTCTTGCTGCGGTAAAAAATCATCCCTCCGCTATTAAACATGTGCCCGATGAACTTAAAACTGAATCGCTCTGCCTTGCCGCTATAGAAGTGTTTAGTTCAAGGGTAATGCAGTATATTCCGGATCGCATTATGACAAAAGAGTTTTGTATAAAGGTTCTGGAAAATGACATTACGGATGATGCCCTGTCGTATCTGCCGGATGAAATCAAAACTGCGGAATTCTATCTTGAAGCGGTTCGGAAAAACGGCGGGGCGCTTAAGTATGTGCCGGAAGAATTCAAGACGCCGGAATTGTGTATTACCGCCCTGCAATCAAAGAGCTTTTCTATATCAAAAACACTAAAATACGTTCCTGATACGCTTAAAACACCGGAAAATGCCGAAGGCATTTCATTCTGCCGGGCTGCCGTGCGGATAGATGGATATAACCTCAGCGGGGTACCGGATTCTCTTAAAACAGTTGAACTGTGCCTCTTAGCGGTTAATGAAAATGGGTATGCAATTGAAGATGTACCGGTGAAGCTGCGCACACCCGAAGTATGCCTTGCCGTTGTTAAGCATGGCGGCGCACTGCTTGAATATGTACCGGAGCATCTTAGAACACGGGAATTGTGTCAGGCAGCGGTAAAAGACTATCCCCCGCTCAGACATGAGCTTATACCGGAATCATTTAGGACTCCTGAATTATTAGAAGAAATGCTGCGGATTTCCTTTAGTGTGTCCGGCAAATTTCTCGATGAACTACAGAAAAAATACGAAGACAAGCCCGGTTTTTATCACTATATTGCCGCGATAAACGGCCTTATTCTAGGCAATCTGTCTGACGATGAAAAAACACCGGAACTCTGTCTTATTGCGGTTAAGCAAAATGGATACGCGCTTGAGCATGTTCCCGAGGCATTAAAAACACCGGAACTATGCCGTGCGGCGGTAGCGCAATGCGGCAGGGCGCTGGAATATGTACCGGAAGCGCTTAGAACAGAGGCGTTATACGATAGTGCGCTGCACACAAGGGGGGACGCGATTGGGTATATACCGGTGGAATACCGGACACCGGAACGTTGTCTTGCTGCGGTGAAAGCCGCAGGCGTTGTGCTTAAATATGTTCCGGTAGCACTGCGAACAAAAGAACTCTGTACGGCGGCGGTTAAAAAAAGTTGGGAGGCGCTTCAATATGTTCCTGCGCCATTAAAAACACCGGAACTATGCCGTATCGCCCTGGATCAAGACGGGAAAGCGCTTCAATACGTGCCGGAAAACATGACAACGCCGGATCTGTGTTTGCTTTCAGTGCAGCAGAATGGCGAGGCATTAAAACACGTTCCCGATGCGCTTAAAACAGTTGAACTGTGCCGTGCCGCCGTCAGTCAAAACGGCCATGCGCTCTGTTTTGTAAATGATAAAACCATTACCGCGGAACAATATACAGAACTATGTTGGCTTTCATTATATAAGGAGGAAAGATAACAATGAAACTGGAAAAACAAACGTATTTTCAACTGCTGGAAGACGCTTTTGTCTATAAAGCTCACCAAGATGAGATAGACAAAACGCTAAAAAAAGATGCCGAAGAGGCAAAGGAATCTTCTGTCTGTGTATCAGAAGTGCTTCGTCATTTAACTTCCCCCAAGGAAGTCGAAATTTCCGATACGGAATATCAAGAACTAAAAAAGCACTCTGAATTGCTGGATAAGTATGAAGGAAATTTACTTCAAGGTGTTTGTTCCTTTGAATCGTATCGGGAGAAATATGAAAAAGAGGTACAGAAAAATAATAAGCTGCGAATGATTGTGGAGCGGTTAATGAAAGGAGATGAATGGGATATGGACGATAAAGTACGCGTTTTGCTGGATATGTTATTATGATGGGGTAAAGGAGAAATGATATGATTGAGAAACCGGTCAAAGGCCCGGAAGGATTGAAAACGGCGGAACTGTGCCTGGCAGCGGTTCAACAGAATGGTTCAGCGCTTAAGTTTGTTCCGGACGGATTGAAAACGGCGGAACTCTGTCTGGCGGCGGTTCAACAGAGTGGTACGGTGCTTGAGTTTGTGCCGGAGGAATTGAAAACGGTGGAACTGTGCCTGGCGGCGGTTCAACAAGAGGGTATTGCGCTTAAGTATGTACCGGAAAAACTAAAAACCATGGAACTGTGCCTCGTGGCGGTTCAATGGGATGGTTCTGAGCTTATGTTTATACCGGAGGAATTGGAAACGGCGGAACTGTTTACGGCAGTTAAAAAGGATTACTTTGGTCTTTCTTTAAGACCGGAAGAATTGAAAACGGCGGAACTGTGCCGATCAGTGGTTCAACAAGTTGGCGGAGCGCTTGGGGTTACGCCCAAAGAATTGAGAACGGCGGAATTGTGCCGGATGGCGGTTCAACAGGATGGCATGGCACTTGTGTATGTACCTGAGGAATTAAAAACAACAGAACTGTGCCTGATGGCAGTTCAAAAGGCCGGCCCGGCGCTTGGATTTGTACCGGAGGAATTGAAGACGGCGGAATTGTGTCTGACGGCGGTTAAGCAGAAAGGTTGGTCACTTGAATATGTGCCGGAAAAATTGAAAACAGCTGAACTATGTCTGGCGGCGGTTCAACGAGCGGGTCTCCATACGCTTAAGTTTGTGCCGGAAGAATTAAGAACGGTAGAATTGTGCCTCAAAGCGGTTCAACAGTATGGCCTTGAGCTTGAGCATGTGCCGGAAGAATTGAAAACGGCAGAACTGTGTCTGGCCGCGTTTCAACAGGATCCAGAATTGTTTTTTGCTTACAATCCGCTTGAGTACGTGCCGGAGGTATTAAAAACAGCTGAATTGTGTCAAATAGCTGTTCAACAGGTGGGCCGTGCGCTTGAATTTGTGCCGAAAAAATTGAAGACGGCAAAGCTGTGCATGGCGGCAGTTCAACAGGATGGCAGGGCGCTTGAGTTTGTGCCGGAAGCTTTATGAACAACGGAATTGTACCTCTCGGCGGTTCGATTTTATATACCCACAGAGGGGCAAAGCCGGGTAGGGAAAAAAACAAATAATTACGGTATAAGTATCCGGGAAAAATCTCTTTTTTTGTAAATAACCCGGTGAATTTCTATTATCCCATCCAAAACAACATAAAACACGAAATAATTTTTCACCGTAAGTATTCGGTATTCTGTACTGATTGGCTTCAAAGGGTGGTAGAGACGATGCCTAAGGGGATTTTCCTTGAGCGTAACGATTGCCGCTTCAATCATGTCAAGAAGATTTAGCGCCGCCTGCGGAGCCTCCAGGGTGATGCTGATATAATCGCTGATAGCTTCAAGATCCTTCTGAACCGCAGGAAGGTATTTTATTTCATACATTGCTGATGCGGTCTTTTATTCTCCGGCGCAGGGTGGAAAAAACTTCTTCATGGGACAGCCGCGTATCACTAAGCCGTGCTTCGGTTTCGGCTTCCAACAGCTTATCGTAGACTTCACTTTCAAACTGCTTTTCTTCCCAGGCTTCCATGCTCATTACGACCATATCCCCATGTCCATTTTTGGTAAGAAACACCGGTTCAGAAGATTCATGTACTGTTTTAGAAATATCCGCAAACTTGTTCTGTAAATCAGAAACCGGACGTATTGTGGGCATCCCAGCACCTCCTTAATTCTTATCATAATCTTAGCGCAATTATGATAAATATACAAGTCCCCCGATACCAAGAGGTAAATTTTTTCCTGAACTTTTTTCCATACCATGCCAGGAATATGTATACATTTTTATACACCCATAGAGGGCAAAGCCGTAAGCTACACAAAAGCGTAATAAAATGCTAATCTTATCATCAGAAGTGTATCGCATTTAGTTTTCCCATGTGAAGGTGTAAAGGAGAAATGAAATGGTTGAGAAACCGAAAGAGGGAACGGCGCTTAAGTATGTGCCGGAAAAATATAAAACGGCGGAACTATGCATGGCGGCAATTCAGAATCAATGCTGGGATTTTATACATATACCGCAAGCTATGATAACAGCAGAATTGTGCATGGCGGCGGTTCAAATAAATGGATCGGTACTGTGTGATGTCCCGGAAGAATTGAAAACAGCGGAACTGTGTTTGGCGGCAATTAAAAGTGGGGTCACTGAAGATCGTAATGATTTTAAATTTGTGCCGGAAGAATTTAGAACGGAAGAACTGTGCCTGGCGGCAATGCAAAACGGTCAGATAATGAATGAGAGTTCGCTTTATTATGTCCCGGAAGAACTGAAAACGGCGGAACTGTGTCTGGCGGCAGTTCAAGGAAATGGCTATGCCCTTAAGTATGTCCCGGACGAATTAAAAAACGGCAGAACTGTGTCTGGCAGCGGTTCAAACGTATAGCAGAGCGCTTTGTTATGTGCCTAAAGAATTGAAAACGGTGGAACTGTGCATGGCGGCAGTTCAAAATGATGGTTATGCCCTTAAATATGTACCGGAAGAGTTGAATTCAGTAGAACTGTGTCTTACCGCTGTTCAAAAACATGTATTTGGTTCTTCTGATTGCGCATTTCAATTTGCACCGGAAAAACTGAAAACGGCAGAACTGTGCCTTGCAGCAATTCAAAATGATGAACTTGGGGTTGGGCGTATGTTTTATTATGTTCCCGAAACATTAAAAACAGCGGAACTGTGTATGGCAGCGGTTCAAAAGAATGGATGGGCGTTTCAGTTTGTACCTGAAGAACTGAAAACGAAAGAACTGTTCCTTGTTGCGGTTCAAGAGGATGCAAGTGCGCTTGTGTATGTGCCTGAAGAACTGAAAACAGCGGAATTGTACCTGGCGGCGATTCAAAACAACGGACGGGCACTGGAGTATGTACCCGAAGAACTGAAGACGGCGGAACTGTGTCTGGCAGCAGTTCAAAATGAAGGTATTGCGCTTGTGTATGTGCCGGAGGAACAAAAAACAGCAGAACTGTACCTGATGGCGGTTCAAAATGAAGGTTATGCCCTTAAATATGTACCGGAAGAATTGAAGACGATGGAGTTATGCCTAACGACGGTTCAACAGCATGGCTATATGCTTGAGTATGTGCCGGAGAGCCTGAAAACGGCAGAATTATGCCTGGCAGCGGTTCAACAGGAAGGTGATGCGTTTGAGTATGTGCCTGAAGCAGTGAAAACGACAGAAATGTGCCTTGCAGCAATTCAAAATGATAAATATGACTATTAAGTTGACTCCCTGTTTTCCTGTATGATATAATTATGAAACAGGGGAAAAGCGATGGCACAACAAGCAGCATTGACGTTATTACAATTCCAGGAGCGCTTTAAAGATGATGAAGT
>BOAV01000092.1 GCA_026002045.1 Spirochaetia bacterium
GGAATATCACTATGCACGGGACGCGAAAAAGCATGAGGCAAAGCTGGCTGCCTATACAAAACTGTTGAAAAGTCAAACATTTTTGCAAAAAAGTGCTTGACTTTTATCATAGACGAACCACACGAACAAAGGAAAGAATTCAGAGTAAAAGTTCGTGCCGTTCGTGTGGTTAGTGGTTTATTTTCTCTGTTTTTCTGTTAAAGGCACGAAGGGGAAGGGACCCCTTCGGGACCATGGCTATCCCTGCATTTCCCGCTTCAAGCCAATGCCCGTTCAACAGCGCGGTTTATAAATTCCGAACGGTTTTGTGTCACAGTATCAAGCTGAGCCAAAAGCCCTTCGTTCATCATGATATTAATGCGGCGCGCCTTCGTCGTAACCGGAACAACCGCAATAGCAGTAACAATAAAATGGTAGTTTGCCTGCCATTCACCCCAATCTTCCCATGTCTGAAGGATCTGCTCTAATGTTCGCGGCGGCGGTAATTTCGCCGTCTGTGCATAATATGCTAAAATCTCGTGCGCATTTCGTACCGCATCGTCAAAGCTTGTTCCGGCTGATACAAGGCCCGGCAAATCCGGAAACACTACGCCGTAGTTCCCGTTATCTTCTTCAACAAGCGCAATATACTTTTCCATTACTGCCTCCTACTTCAATCCGGCCTGCTTCAAAATACACACTATTCTACTCATTTTCAAGTGGTTTAACAGCGTTGTGAGAACGCAGTGGTGTCAGGCACTCGTTTTAAGAAGGGTGGAAGGGTGATTTGATGATGAAATTATGCGGTTTGGGCGAATATCTTCTCGCGCACCAGATCGCCGATGACGCCGGGGAGCGCAAAAGTTTTTGCCGCCATCAGATAAGCTTGCGGGGGCGGCTGCATTTTGGTAAATTGAAGATATGGAAATTGTCACCCTGGAAAATGATCTGCTCCGGCAAAAGTCGGAGCCGGTTAAGGATATTGACGGCGAAATTCAGAAAACCGCGGAGGAGATGATCGAGGCCCTCCACGAGGGCAAGGGGGTGGGGCTCGCCGGCCCCCAGGTGGGCCTCTTGAAGCGGATCTTCGTGGTCCATATCGAAGGGGACGCGCCGAGGGTTTTTATCAACCCGTCGATCATCGGTACTTCACAGGAAACAATAAAATATGAAGAGGGCTGCCTCTCGATTCCCGGCGTTTGGGCGGATGTGATCCGGCCCAAGTCGGTGCGGGTTCAGGCCTGGAACGAAAAGGGCCGGCCCTTTAACATGGAAGCAGACGGCATTCTGGCACGGGTCATTCTTCACGAATACGATCACCTTGAGGGGGTCCTCTTTATCGACCGCCTCTCCGTGCCCAAGCGGAACCGGGTCCTCGCCAAAATTGAAAAGCGGCAAAAGGCTTAGGCGGAATTTAGGATATGCGGATTCTTTTTGCGGGAAGCCCCGCCATCGCCGTACCTGCGTTGGAAGCTGTGTCAAGACTTGCAGAATCTGCCGCAAATGGCATCTGGCGCCTTTCCGGGGTTCTGACCAACCCGGACAGCCCCAGGGGCAGGCACGGCAAACCGGAACCCACTGAGGTGGGCGCCGCCGCTCTGGCCTTCCCCCCCATCCCGATCCTGAAACCGGAAAAGCTGGGGAGCGAAGCCCGTGAGGCAGTCGCCGCCTTAAAACCCGATCTGCTGGTTTCCTTTGCCTACGGCAGAATTTTCGGCCCCAAATTCCTGGCCCTTTTCCCCCTGGGGGGAATCAATATCCACCCCAGCCTGCTGCCCAAATACCGGGGGCCCACTCCTATCCCCCAGGCCATTCTTAACGGGGATGCCGAAACGGGGATCACCATACAGCGATTGGCGGTGGAAATGGACAGCGGGGACATCCTTTTACAGGAACGCATCCCCCTCACCGGCCGGGAAACCACGGCGAGCCTGAGTGAAGAAGTGAGCCGCCGGGCCGCCGTCATGCTCCCGGAGGCGCTCCGGGGCATTGCGGCGGGGACCCTTGCCGGGAGGCCCCAGGACCACAGCGCCGCCTCCTATTGCGGCCTCTTTTCAAAGGATGAGGGCCGCATCGACTGGACAAAAAGCGCCCGTGAAATTGACGCCCAAATCCGGGCCTTTACCCCCTGGCCCCTTTCCTGGACCATGCACGGGGAGCAGTACCTCTACATTCTGGCGGCGGAAACGGTGTCAGGCGCCGTTTCTGAAAAGGCGCCGGGCGCTATTTTAGGCATAGACAAGCAGCGGGGGATACTGGTACAAACGGGAGACGGGGCCCTGGCGGTGACCATGCTGCAATACCGGACAAAGAAGGCCCTGGAATGGCGGGCCTTTCTCAACGGGGTCAGGGACTTTACCGGGATTCTGTATTAATATAAAAGATAGAGGTTTTTTGTGGGTTTTATCAATCTGGATCGGGACGCCATCGAAGGCTATGTGGCCAATCATCTTAAACTCTTCATTTCCATGGTTGTGGGGATTCTGGTGTTTGTGGGGATCATCGCGGTTTCGATCTTTTTTATCGCCGTCCGGGGGGCGGAACAGGTCATGGTCCCCGAAGTCCGGGGCAAGGATCTGACCGAAGCGCTGCTGGAATTGCAGGTCAAGGAACTGTACCCCCGGATTCAGCTTCGTTATTCCCTGTCCGCCTGGGACAAGGGGCAGATCCTGGAACAGGATCCCCGGTCCGGTACCATTGTCAAGGCGGGCCGCCGGATTCGCCTGGTGGTAAGCCAGGGGGTGCTGATCAACAGTGTGGAAAATTATCTGGGCCGTACCATTGATGAGGTACGGATGGATCTTCAGACCCTTTTTGCCTCTGCGGGAAGTTCAAGCGGAATTTCCGGCGGCCAGCCCCTGCTGAGTCTCAGGGAACCCTTTATGTACGAATACTCCGCCGAACCGGCGGGGCTTATCCTCCAGCAGAAACCCGAGCCGGGGACGAATATTTCCGGTCCCACGGTTTTGGAATTCGTGGTGAGCCGGGGACAAGAGGATACGGGTATTAAAATACCCCGGCTGACGGGGCTTTCCATCACCGATGCGCTGGAGGAAATCGGCCGCACAGGCATAAATTTCACCTTTTCTACCCGGCCCCCGCAGGAAGGAGAGAAGGGTGAGACGGTGGTCTCCCAGGAGCCCGCCGGGGATTCTACAGCCAGTGCAAATACCCCTGTAACCCTTACCGTGACCGGCCCGGAACAGATTCCGGCAGGGGAGGTCTTTTCCCTTTTTAAATACGCCATGCCCCAGAACCCCTATCCCCTCTCTGTCCGCCTTGAGGCGCTCCTGCCCTCAGGCGAACACCGGCGGATCATCACCGTGGAATATTCCGGGGGGGAATTCACCGTGCCCTACCGGCTTCCCCTGGGCACAACCCTCATTCTCTACATGCTCAACCGGGAGAGATACCGGGAAATGGTGGATGGTGAGGAGTAGGGGTTGCGGAATTTTACCTTCATGGACATAATAATTTCATAAAATTTTATACCGAGGTAGACCCATGAGTTCAGCCTTTAACCCTATTGAAATTTCTGAATTTGCCCATTTTTACGGCTTTCACTATGATAACCTGGACCCGGTTTCCCTGATGGCCGATGTGCTGAACCACATGGAGCGGGGGCTGCGGGGGCAGAGTTCCAGTCTGGCGATGATCCCTTCTTATATCAGCCCGGTTTCCCATGTACCGGCGGGAAAGACCGTGCTGGCCCTGGATGCGGGGGGGACAAACCTCAGGTCCAGCCTGGTGCGGTTTGATGAGAACGGCAAGGCCATTGCGGAAGGGACCGTCAAAGTCCCCATGCCGGGGACCCAGGGCCAGGTGAGCGCGGTACAGTTCTTCGATCAGATTGCGGCGGCGGCAGGTCCCCTGCTGGAAAAGTCCGCCGTGGAGGGGATCGGGTTTACCTTTTCCTACCCCATGGATATCACCAGCGATGCGGACGGTATCCTTTTGAGTTTCAGCAAGGAAGTGGACGCCCCGGAGCTTATCGGGAAGCCCATTGGTAAGGGGCTGCGGGAAGCCCTTGCCCGGCGGAATATCAACTTTAAGGGCCGGATCGTGATGTTAAACGATACGGTGGCCACCCTGCTTTCCGGCCTTGCGGAAATTTCCCCCGATGGGGAGGAAACCAAAACCGCGGACAAATACGGCAGCCATGGCGGGCCGGTTATCGGCTTTATTCTGGGTACGGGCTTTAACACCGCCTACCCCGAAAAGAGCATCCCCAAAATCGGTTTCCGGTCCGATGCGAACCCCCAGATTGTGGTCTGTGAAACCGGCAATTTTGCCCACGGTTATCAGGGGATTCTGGACAAGGAATATGACGCCACCACCAAGAATCCCGGCGTTTATACCCTGGAAAAGGCCACGTCCGGGGCCTACCTGGGCCCCCTTACCCTGCACATACTCAAGCAGGCCGTAAGGGACGGGGTCCTCAAGTTCAAACGGTCAGGGGATTTGCTTGCCATGAGCGGCATCCAGACAAAGGACCTGAATCAATTTATGCACCATCCCTTAGCGGCGGAGGGCCCCATCGGCGCTCTCATCGGCCTTGATGAGGCAGATGCATTGGCAGCGGTTCAGTACATCACATCGATTGTCACCGAGCGGGGGGCCCTTTTTTCCGCCGCCGTGGTAGGCGCTATGATAGAACGGGTTCACGCGGGCTTTGAACCCTACGCCCCGGTTCGTGTCGCCGTGGAGGGCACCACCTACATGATCTACAAGGGGATGCGGAAGGCCCTGGAAGCCTGGCTCCATATCATGCTGGTATCCGGCAAGCCCCGGTCCTACGTAATGGCCCCGGTGGAACAGGCCAGCCTCTTCGGCGCGGCGGTGGCGGCCTTGTCAAGATAATAAATACGGAAGACTAACCACAGAGTACACGGAGAATTCACGGAGGACACAGAGGAAGAAGGGGTTTGGTGGAGGCAGTTTTTTATACCCGGAACGTCAAATTTGTTTTTTCCTATTACAGAATCAGCCCCCCTGCAACCGGAGTTTGTAACGGGCACGCTTACCTATGGCAAAACGATCACGGACAGACGGCGGGAGGGCGGTGCGTTGCCGCTGAACATCGCGAACCCGCAAAAACGGCGAACGCATGTTTGCCGTTTTGAGGACGGGCGATGGAAGCGGCAATGCGCCGCCCTCCCGCCACCATGTCTGTGCCCGTGGGCCGCCACGGTTGCAGGGGGGCTGGTGTAGGGAGCGATGGAAGCCGTATTTACGTATAAGACAGCGCCCCGTTATAGATGGTTTCATTTTTTTCGCCCCTTGCGGAAATGAGGGGATTTGAAATCAGCCGCGCTTCCTTTTTCGCCACAAGGCCGCTTTCCAGAAGGCTTGCCATGATGCCGCCCCCGCAGGTACTGACACAGCCTTCCTCCAGCCTCGCACTAAATGCCGAGGCATCTTTTTCCATCAATAGTTTGACACATTCTTCCGCCTGGGTGCGGGCCAGGCTTGCGCTGGGGTTTATCGCAAGATTGCAGGAAACCACGCAGAGGCTGTTTGCCATAACCGGGGCCGCCGCAATTTCCAGCGCGCGGGCAAGGGCTGAAACAAGGGGCTTTCGGACGCTTCCCATCAGGATGGGCACAATCGAAGCATGGGGGAAACAGTATTTAATGAAGGGGAGGAGCACCTCAATGGAATGTTCACGCAGGTGGGGAATGTCGTTTACCTCAAAAAGGGTGCTGCAGGAAGCCAGTTCATTCCCCATTTCATGATCCACCGCAAGCGGCCCCAGGGGGGTCTCGAAAAAATCGGAATCCGAAATGAAGATACCCTCCTCTCTGCACTGATGAATCGGCCCCAGAATAAATACCCGGTTGATGGAATCCCCGCCCTGACGGCCCCCTGCGGCGGAAAAGGCGTCGGCGGTGATTCTGCCGGATATTCCCCAGGCGCCGTGGGGAGCGATAATGGCGGAGGCGCGCCCTCCGGTTAAACGCTCAAGCCCCCAGGCGCGGAACTGGGCTTCGATCCCCGCACGATCTTCGGGGTAGAACATGTCCCCAACCACGGGGGAGCGGACCTTTTCTTTAAGAGAAATACAATTCTCCATATTCTATTAATTCTAATTTCTCCCTGCTCCGCTTGCAAGGGAAAATTTTTATTTTTCGATCCTGCAAGCTTCAAGTTCCCTGAGCCGTTTTTCTTCAACCTTTACGTGGAGGTTTTTTTCATGGGTAGGAAGTACCGTGCCCTTTGGGGCGTCCTTTGCCCGGCGGAGGTACTTGACCGGGGTGTAGAAAAGATCCCCCTCGCCGTTATTACGGCCCTTTGAATAGAAGATCCCCAGGTTCCCCGCATCCAGCAGGATGTCCAGGGGGACTGTTTTACCGGACCGCTGTTTGATAAACACATAGGAACCGGGGTAGTCACGGGCATGGAGCCATAGATCGTTCCCCTTTACGTGCCGCCGGAGGAGGGCATCGTTTTCCGCCGCATCCCGCCCCACGATGATGAGCCAGTCCTTCCGCCTGAAGGAAAGGCCGGGCCGTTTCTGGTCCTGACCCAGGGTAGGGGCCGCTTTAACTCCCCCGGTTTTAAGGAGCTTCAACAAACTGAGGGGATTGGTTTCCTCAAGGAGCCGGACAAGGGTCTTTTCCAGTTCCACCAACTCCGCTTCCCCGGCTTTTATTTCATCCTGAATATCCGCCAGCCCGTTTTTTGCCTTCCGGTACTGTTCGTAGTAATGCTCCGCCTGGGCTGCGGCGGATTTCTTTGGGTCCAGGGGAATCCTGATTGTTCCCCCGGCGTAGAAGTCATCAGCCTCAAGCCAGGAGTCCCCGCTTTTGATCATCCCCAGATTTGCCAGGATGATGTCCCCGTATTGCTTTAGCTTGTCCGCGGCGGCAAAGTCCGCCTCCTTGGCCCTGAGCTTTTCCAGGGAGGCGCCGAGCCGGCCCATCTGCCCCTCATAACGCTTACGGGCCTGTTCCCGTAAAGCCTCCAGGGAAACCTGCCCCCCATGCTCCGCGTAAAAAGCATCGATCTTTTCGTTGAAGGAAAGTTCCACCGGAACCTCCGGGGCGAATTCCCGTACTTCGTATTCCCGTCTTGGCGGATTTACGGCCTCTGTGGGATCTTCGGGATAATAATGCCCCCCGGTGGTTTCCCCCTTTTTGGGCAGCCGCCGCATGGCGTCCAGCACGGTCCCCTCCTCGTCGGTGACGATGAAGTTGGCCGCATTGGACCAGAGCCTGATATAGAGCCGGAACCGGTGGAGGCCCAGGTGGACAATGATCCTGACGATCCGGTTATCCCCCAGCTGCGCCGCCTCTTCAATCCAGCCGTTGGTGATCCGGGAATTGAGGAATTCGGCGAAGCGCAGGGGCTTGTCGTTTTTGGGCACCGCACGGAAGGTTTCATGGAGGCGGCATGCGCCGGGGCTGAGTGAGATGAGCAGCGTTTTGGTTTGCCCCTTGCCGTGGAGCCGCAGACTGATCACATCGTAGGCGCTCTGTACCGCCTTCTGTATCTGATAGCCTGCCAGGTCCAGATCGGAAAGCACCAGGTCGATTTCCTTCCAGTTCAAAGACATGGTTCATAGTATAATATTAACCACAGAGTTCACAGAGGATACACAGAGAACACAGAGGGGAAAGGAGAGAGTTCATTTTTTCCTCTGTGATCTCTGTGTTCCTCTGTGGTTATTTTCTTAATTCCTGTTTTGTCATTATACTGAATCCCATGTTCCGCCCGGTTTTAGTGTTATTCTTACTGTCCTTTGTTCTTGCCCCCTGTTTTGGCCGTGGCATCAGTGTTGATGCGGATGAGGCCGTTCTGCAGGAGCAGGCCCTGCGGGAAAGGGCCGCCGCGATTGCCGCATCCCTGGATGACCGGCATTTGGCATCCCAGGTGATCATGACCGGTATCGACGGGAAGCGGCGGCTCAGCGCCGATATGAAACTCATCCTGGGGCAATGCCCGCCGGGGGCGATCATGCTTTTCAGGTACAATCTGGATACGCCGAAGAATGAAGTGAAAGATTTTCTCGATGAATGCCGGGAATTTGTGGCCGCAGAAACCGGCGGCCTCCCCCCCCTTATTGCGGTGGATCATGAGGGGGGATCGGTGCACCGTTTTGGGCCCGGTGTGGCCCGGCTTCCCGCCGCCGCTTTCTGGGCGGAACAGGCAAAAACTATGGGCCGGGAAGGGGCCCTTGCGGCGCTGGAAGAGGCGAGCTTTCAATCGGGGACGGAAATCCACGGTCTGGGAATTACCATGAACCTTGCCCCGGTGGCGGAAGTTTTAAACGGCGATAACCGCCTTTTTCTTGAAGATCGATCCTTTGGGGCGGAAAGCCAATTTACCACCGATGCCGCCGCCGCCTTTATCCGGGGCATGGAACGGGCCGGCATCGGCTGCACGTTAAAGCATTTTCCCGGCAACACCGGGACAGACCCCCACGAGGCCGCAGCGGTCCTCAGGAAGAGCCGGGAAGAGCTTGCCGAAATGGCCGCCCCCTTTGCAGCGCTCATAAAAAATCAAAAAGTTTCCGCGGTAATGGTTTCCCATGCCCTCGTTCCCGCCTGGGACAGCGAAAACATAGGGAGCCTCTCTCCGGCGGTCATCGCTTCCTGGCTCCGGGGCACACTGGGCTTTACCGGCATCGTTCTTGCGGATGATTTTTCCATGGCCGCCGCAATTGATACCCCCCGCGCTTCTTCCTCCCGTCTCAGCCCCGAAGCCGCCGCGGTCCGCTCCCTTGCCGCCGGCGCCGACATGGTGATGGCCTGGCCCCTGAACATCCGCCAAATCCACAGGGCCATCCTTGCCGCCCTGGCCGACGGCGATCTTTCCCGTGACCGCCTGCGGGAAGCTGCGGCACGGATTATTGCGGAGAAAATTCGTCTGGGACTTATACCCTTATCCGGCAAAAACCGTCCTTAGGTCTATTTCGCAGTCCGGCAGCGCCGTGATCGGAGCGGTTCCGGTGTCGTCGTAGGAAGAAAGGATGTACCGGCCCTTTTCAAGGACGCAGGCCTGGACGGATTGGGTGTCCGGGTCCACAATCCAGTATTCCCGAACTCCGGCCTCCTGATATTTGTTGAACTTTACCACCTTATCGTGCCGGGCGGTGGAAGGGGAGAGGATTTCGATGACCAGGTCCGGGGCGCCGTTACAGCCCTTCTTATCTAGTTTGGATGGGTCGCATACCACAATAATATCCGGTTCAAGCACGGTATTGTCGCTGTTGTCCGCCGCCGGGTGCAGGCGCACGGAAACCGGTGCAAAGAAGGGCTGACAGGGTTTCCCGTTCAAAAAAGCAGCGATTTGAAGAAATAGCCCCCGGCTTATTATCTGATGGGTCAGATCCGGGGTGGCGAGCATGAACGCTTCCCCGTCAATAATCTCAGTGCGCTCACCTTCGTCCCATGCGAGGTAGTCCGCATAGGTATAATAGGGGTTTTCAATCGCTAAGGCGTTCATAGTATCCTCTTTCCCTAAAGATACCCTATGAAGGGCGATCTTTCAAGCGCCCGCAATGCCTCAAAATTAATCTAGCCGAAAGGGGTGCGTGCCTCAAAACTAAAAATCTAGCCCAAATTACACTGGTTCCGACCTTGCGAGGGGGAACAAATGGGGTTAGACATGCACAGCAAACGGAAAATCTGCAATGAACTTTTCAGGCGATACCAAAAAGCCGGGAAAAAGGGGAAGGGTCGGAAACTTCGTTTCCGCAACTCCTGGACGAGTATGCCCAAACCATTGGTTATAACCGAGACTATCTGGCTCATCTTTTGGCAAATTGGGGGAAAACGCGCTATGCGGTTGTAGACGGGAAATCCTTCAAATACGTTGCCAAAGACGTTCCTGCGGCCCGAAAAACACGTTCTAAGGGCAAAAAAGGAGGGAGGCCGCAGAAGTACGGCGCGCCTTTCGCGGTGGTGTTATATGACATCTGGGAGTTTTTTGAATGGCGGTGCGGGAAGCTCCTGGCCCCCATGCTCCGCCTGATGATCGGTTTCCTGGTGAGCGAGTACGGCCTGGACGATACAACCCGTGATCTGCTCGTCCAGGTGAGCCCGGTGACCATCGATCGGCTATTGGCGGAAGAAAAAGCGAAGCTGCGCATCAAGGGGAAAAGCCTGACCAGGCCGGGAAAACTGCTGAAAAACCAGATACCCGTGCGGGTCTTTTTCGCCTGGGACGAACGAAAGCCCGGTT
>BOAV01000093.1 GCA_026002045.1 Spirochaetia bacterium
ACCGATATGGAAAAAAACATCGTACCGATCCGTACCTTAAAAAGTGCGAAACGTAAGTGGAATTATTTCAACAAGTACAAATGCAACCAGAAACCGAGCTTTTGAGGCTTAAGTTTATGATGTTGTGCCTGTCACCCTTGCGCCCACTAGTTTGTTTTGCAACATATTACTTTCTGTCTTTAAGACCGATTTTATAGCCTACGACACCAGCGTGGTTAGTAACTATATCTCTGCCACTGTTCCAACCAAATTCCATGGTAAACATATATTCGGCAAAAATAATTCCGGGACCTAAATGAAATCCTAACGAACCTTCGGCGTTAAAGCCTGCAACTGCTGTATATCCTATGCCAATATTTATTTCGATTGGCCCAGGTTGAAAGGTGAGTTCAGGGATTACTGAAAATAATATGGGAAAATCAGGGATTTCCTTTGCAATATACCCAATATCTACTTCTATTGCAAAATACTTGCCCACTTGAAGTTGAGCTTGTCCGCCTACCAAAAACAAACTTGATTCATATGTGAAAGTATCAATGCCGTAATCGTCGTAGATATCTGTAGACGATCCACCGCCAAGAAACGCGCCAAGATACCATCGTTTGTTCTTCCATGCAACACGTTCTTGTTCTGCTTGTTCTAATTCACGTTGTACCTGTTGTTCTTGCGTCCGCTGTTGTTGTTGTGCCGTTTCACGTACTGTTCGGATATTGTTAAGACATGCTTGTGCAAAAGAGTCCATTTTACCCCGCGCATCCCGCACAGTGGTAAATTCAAGTTCATCGCTATCAAGTATCTGCGCCGTGTTCACATCCAAAAGACGCGCAATCAGCAAATACACATTGGTATCGATTTTTGACACAATACCCCGTACAATGTAATTTGCGTTGAGCACACGGCCCATTTCGACTGTTTTGGTGTCATCCGACCAGTCACTCATTTGAAATTTGTGTTCCTGCATTAACATTGCAAGCGCATCGCGATCAGGTACCTCAAAACGATTTGTCCGTTGAATGGCATTAATGAATAAGTCGGTCAATGTTTCCATTTGTGCTACATCAATCCCCGAATTCCTGTTCTGGAACGGCGGAACCACCAAGCGCTGTTGTCCCCAGCAAAACCCTGCAACCAAAACCATCACAATCCCTGCAATAATCCTTTTCATCTTTCCCCCAAAATATAATTTGCTTTCATTCCCCTATCCCCCTCACCACCCTCGCAAACTCCCCGCCCAAATCCTGTTCAATGTTCCTGAACGCCCGGTCAAGCGCCTCTTTAAGCGTGACGTGCCGGAATAGCGAGTACTTTTTCCGGTATGTCACCAGCGGCATCCCATCTTCGTCCTCTATGATGATGTCAAGCACCGGCTCCACGGTGTGGTAATTCTGTGTTTTGCTTTCATTAGCCTCAAAATTGATAAACACGGTATACACGCCGCGGGTGTCGGCAAGCAAAAAGCCCTCACGCCGCAGAATTTCTGCTGTCTTTAGCTCAATAGTATGGGCCGCTTCATCATTAAGGCTGATAGTCGCGGTAAGGCGTTTTTGATTCGCTTCTATAGAATTGTCAAAGCTGGTCACAATGGCCGGTAAAAAGACATAACTGGAGCGGGTATCACTATTCAGCAATACCGCCATGTCCGCATAGTTCGCCGTTACCACCGCAAGCCGCCGAGCCTCAAGCAGTTTCGGTATTGCCGCCTTGGGATTCGGGGTGTTTTCGTAACGTCTCAGCAGTTCCCGCAGCGCCAGTGCGTTGGCCTGGATCCGGGCATCGTACTTTTTCCCCGCCTCCGCCCGGTCGATATAGGCCAGGGCGTGGTACACACCGGTTTTGTCCCGGTAGATGTCCGCGAACTCCACACCGAAAAATTCCGCCTCGGAACGGATAACCGTATTCCGGGAGACAGCAGTGTTTTCCGCCGCCGCCAATGCGTCGTTATAGGTGTACAGAAGCGCACGGGTGTCCCCCACTTTGGTTTGGAAGAACTGCGAAATCTGGGCCACCGCCCTGGTACGGGCCTCCTCCGCCGTCCTGCCTTCGCCGATACCGGCCACATACTGTTCCGGCGGGTAGGCAATACCGCGCCGGGTGAGCCACAGGGGGGCGTCCTGTGCAAAGGCCGTCCCGCAGAGCATAATCAGCAGAAACCCCGCCAAAGTCCTTTTCATTACAGTGATCCCTCCAAAAAAGGCATACGGTTGCCAAATTTATACAGTCATCTGGTGAATTAATCATGATTTTATTACATAAATATTGTTATTGTCAAGAGATTATTACGGATATATGTGTAATCTCAATTTATGGGGTTCAGGGAGAATCTAAGGCAGGAATTAAGCTATAACGATATGGTGGTAAAGGAATTAGCCGAATCTTCGGGGGTGCATAAGCGGGCATTGGATACGTATTTATGTAAAAATGCCTCCATGCCCCCTGCGGACGCCGCCGTATCCATAGCCCGCGCCCTGGGGGTCACCGTGGAGTACCTGGTATCAGGCGAGGAACCGGCTTTTCCACGGGACATCCGCGAAATTTCCCACAGCCTGCTCAAACTCGGCGAAAAAGACCGGCGGATTGTGTCGGCCCTGGTCAGGACCATGGTTGAACAGCGGGAAGAGGCGTAAAAAGAGCAAAAATCGGGGGGACTTCATAACCGGAAGGCGGGGACTTTGCTTGCATTTAATGTTACTATTTGCGGTCTATAAAGGGCGCAAAGCGGAGTAAAAGGAACATTATGGAATACGAGCGGTTGAACAGGAAATAGACGTATCATTCTTAAAAAAGACACCCGATTGAAAGTTTTTTACATATCTTTGCCAAATCGCCGTCATTGGTTATCAGGATGCCATTGTTTCTGCGGGCTATTACTGCGTAATACATGTCGTAAACGGGATGATTGTTTTTCACACCCTCATCAAAGGCTTCCTGCCAAAGGTCCTTTGAATCTATATATTCATCTACATAACCCAGTCCATCTTTAATAAACTGCGTACATTCTTCAGGGGTATATATCCCTTTAATACAAAATTTCCACAGGGTATTTGTTAATTCCGATACATATAAATCGGGGGCCAGGACCAATGACGATTCTTTTAATGCCGCCTCAAACTTATCTTTCTTTGGGGCCTGAAACAATATTTGCGCAATACCGCTTACATCCAAAATTGCTGTCACCTTCTATGATCCTCCCGGATAAGTTCTACAACATCAATCGCCCTGGCTTCATCGGGAATTATCCGCGCGTTACATTTTTCTATAAGTCTCCTTCGCCGTTCCCTGTTTGTTTCTTCCCTGCCAAGCCCCTTTTGTATCAAGACTATGGTCTGCTGGGCAATGGTCCGGTGTTCCTTGCGGGCAGCGAAGGATATCTCCGCGTAAATGTCATCGGGAAAATCCCGTACCTGTAACAAGGGCATAACAGCCTCCTGCATACAATATACATACAAATTTATATTTTGTCAAATGGGGGCTATACGCGGCCGCCCCCGTTGTGGTATAGAATTCGTATGATGAAACTTTCTTCTATTATATTTTCAGTGGTTATTATGGTAATGGTCGCGGCCTGCGCCACAGGTCCGGTGAAGCTCCCTGACGAGATAACCCCGGCGGAACTTATCCAGCGCGGACAGGAAGCTTCCGACCGGAATCGCTACAATCAGGCGCTGCAATATTACCAGGCGCTGCTGGACAGGAACCCTACCAATATCGACCTGGTCTGCGCGGCGGAATACGAAATCGCCTTTATTCATTACAAACAGAAAAAATACGATATGGCGAAAACCGAATTCAATGTCCTTCTTGAGCGGTACAATTCCCCCGACCAGGAACTCCTGCCCCAGCAGTTTAAAAAGCTTTCCAACATCGTGCTTGAACGGATAACGGAAAAAGAAAAAAAACCGGTCAAGCCCGCAAAAGAAAAGAAAACCGCCTGAGTCTCATTACTGCGGCAGGATTATGGCGGTTACCTCCAAATTCTTTTCCGCCGTCGCCTGATCGACCATCTCCTTTGAAACCTTACCCCGCTGGCGGGGATGGGGGGGCGCATCGCCGATCAGGACGAGGAGCCGGTCATCCGCTTCCCAGGGAAAACTGACCGCTCCTTCGTAGAGCGCCTCGTAGACCGCTTCCGGGATATCCCGGCCGCCCCCTACCTTGATGCCGTCAAGGTTCCGCTGGAATTGATTAAGGTCCCTGGTAAAGGGGATCACCCTGGTAAGGTATTCATCAAAATAATCCTTGTACAGGACCATGCCGACCTGCAGGGACTGGAATTGGTTAACCCTCTTGGCCAGCACGGGGCTCAGGGTCTCGCGGATCCTGTCGATGTCGTCCTTCATGCTGCTGGTGGTATCCAGACAAAAGACGACTTCCAGGGAATTCCCGCTTTGCTTGTCCAGTATGTCCTCGATCTTTTCCACCAGGTCCGCAGGGCCGGTGGAATAGACAAGATCCCCCCTGCCGTTTTGGACGATATCCCTAAAGGCATCCACCGTATCCTTCATGTAGTTCCCTTCCGGGGGGCCCTCCAGGGGTTTCTGGGTTACCCGCAGTATGTATGGGTTATCCTGAAAACTGCCCCGGTAGTCCCCATAGGGCAGGGAAAAAGAGCGGATATTAAAGTAGGTGCCGTCCACCACATAGACTTCCCCGTGGCGGGTGTTTTCATAGCCGTAATAGAGAAGATAGGGAATATAAAGATGAAAGGCCCGGCCAAGCTCGGGATGGGGCTCCGGAGTGGAATCAATAATGGACCAGATACGCTGTTCCGCCGGAATGGGGGCGCCGTCAATAAAGCGAAGTTCGCTGCCGTTTATGGGGTTTTGCTCGGCCACCCGGAAGGCGTAATTACTCTCCTGCATGGTGGGGTCACGGGTGGATTCGGTGAGCAGTACCGAGTTCACCCCCGGCTTCTGCCTGACAAAAAGGTGAAAGCCCCCGTCTACCCGCTGCTCTATCCGCAGATCCTCGGTAGTAATTGATAAATCCTGGGCGGAAAGTCCGGAAACGGCCGATAAGGCTATACCCAGGAGGATAATAAAATTTCTACGCATCATATTTTATTATCGGAACAAGACTATGCCCGGGAAAGTATTTTAGGTATAATTGAGAATAAATAAGGAAAAAAATGAGATCACCAAAAGAAACAGCCCTGGACAGTAAAATACTGGAAAAGGTAAACGAATTGACCGCACCGGGCATGGCAGGAAAAGCGGCGCCATCCCTGGCTGCGCAGACCGCACAATTATTACTGGGGGATGCGGAAATCCAGGCCCTGCAGGAATACGGCAACACGGTTTCCATCAAGCGGCTCTCCTATAACGACCACGGCCCGGTGCATATGCGGACCGTGGCGCTGAACTCCCTGGTCATGATGGGGCTCCTGCGGGAAGCAGGGATACCCACGAGCCTGGAAAAAGAGGAAAGCGGCAGTTTCGAGGACAGCCTTGCGGCGGTGATCCTGGCGTCAATGCTCCACGACATCGGCATGTCCGTGGGGCGGCAGGACCACGAACTCCACAGCGCCTACCTGGCCTACCCTATTCTGGACCGGATTCTGGCCCGGGTCTGTGCCGGGGACATATCGAAGCGGGTCATCATCCGTTCCCTTGCCATCGAGGGGATCAGCGGCCACATGGGCGGCCGGGCGATCTATTCGCTGGAAGCGGGGGTAATCCTCGTGGCGGACGGCTGCGACATGCAGAAGGGCCGCGCCCGGATCCCCATGGTCCTGGCAGGACAGCCCAAGGTGGGGGACATCCACAAATATTCCGCCAACTCCATCGAAGACGTGCGGATTGACCGGGGACAGGAAAAGCCCATCCGCATTGAGGTTGCCATGTCCAGCGAGGTGGGGCTTTTTCAGGTTGAGGAGGTGCTTTTGGGGAAGATAGCCGCCAGCACCGCCAAGGGCTACATCGAACTCTACGCCCAGGTAAACTCCGGAGAAAAAAAGAGGTATCTATGAGCGCGGCCAAGGCCCGGCCAACCAGGGCCGTCATCTTCGACATGGACGGGGTCCTCACCGATTCGGAGTGGTTTATCGCCGAAGCAGCCCGGCTGATGTTCCAGGAAACCCATGGCGCCGCCGTGCAGCACGAGGACTTCCACGAATTCGTCGGCATGGGGGAGAACAGGTTCCTCGGCGGGGTAGCGGAAAAGTACGGCATCACGGGCTTCGAGATTGAGCGGGACAAGGCGCGGACTTACGCCATCTATGTTGATATCGTCAAGGGCAAGCTGAACCCTTTACCGGGGGCGGTGGAATTTGTCAAAGACTGCGGCAAACTCGGCCTGAAAACCGCATTAGCCACCAGCACCGACTACATCAAAATGATGGCGAACCTTGAGGCCATCGGCCTTGCAAACGGCGTCTTTGACGCCATGGTAAACGGCCTGGACGTGGAACGCCGCAAGCCCTTCCCGGATATCTTCCTTGAAGCGGCCCGCCGCATCAACACCGTGCCGGAACACTGCTGGGTGGTGGAGGACTCCGTGGGCGGGGTTGAGGCCGCCAAAGCCGCAGGCATGCGCTGCCTCGGCATCCTCACCACCTTCCCGGAAGCGGCAATACGCAGGGCCGGGGCGGATGTCATTGCCAAAGACCTTTCGGCGATAAGGCCTATAGAGCTTGTTTAGGGGGAAATATTAACCCCGGAGGGCACAGAGATTTACACAGAGGAAGAAAAAATAAACCGGGGAAAAGTCTATGTTCATGATGCCTCCTGTCAGGAGGTTGTTTAGGCCATCGCAGCCTAATTTCGGCTGGAAAAATTATTAGGCAATGCGCCGCTTGACAAATGATCATTTTTCATTATATCCTAATGTGTACTTTAATATACATCGGTAAGGGGTAGAGAGATGGATTGGATATTCTATATAATCCTCCCTCTTGCCGGGTTAACCTTGGGCTGGACTATAAGATGGCTGTATGCCAGATTTCAACTTACGGCATCGGAGCAGCGCGCCGAACGTATAAAACAGGATGCGATAAAAGAGGCTGAAGCCAGAAAGAAGGAAATCCTTCTTGAGGCAAAAGAAAACGTTATTCGCGAACGAAACCAGCAGGAGAGGGAAACTCGGGAACGCAGGGCTGAATTGCAGCGGTATGAGCGCCGCGTTTTACAAAAAGAAGAGACCATAGATAAAAAAACGGCTCAGATTGAGAAGATTGAAGAGATTTTGGCCGACAAGGAAAAGGCCTGCCAGGATCGGGAAGACGCTTTGGGCCGGGAAGAAGACCGGTACCGGGCGGAATTGGAACGGATCTCCGGCCTCACTGCCGATGAGGCGAAGGCCCTCATCATCCAGGATCTGGAAAATGAGGCCAAGCATGACGCCCAGGCCCTGCTCAACAAGATTGAGGCCGAAGCCAATCTCGCCGGGGAGAAAAAGGCCCGGGATATCCTCGTGGCCACCATCCAGAGGGTTGCAACGGAAGTAACCGGGGATGTAACGGTGACCACCGTTACCCTGCCCAACGACGAGATGAAGGGCCGGATCATAGGCCGTGAGGGCCGGAACATCCGTACCCTGGAAACCCTCACCGGGGTGGATATCATCATCGACGATACCCCGGAGGCGGTGGTTATCTCCTGCTTTGACCCGGTACGCCGGGAAATTGCCAAGGTCAGTCTGGAACGGCTCATCACCGACGGCCGGATTCACCCGGCCCGGATCGAAGAGATTGTCACCAAGGTGACCAAGGATATTTCCCAGAAGATCTTCGAGGAGGGCGAAAAGGTCCTCTTTGACCTGGGCATCCACAACATCAAGCAGGACGCTATCCGCGCCTTGGGGCGGCTCTATTTCCGTACCAGTTACGGGCAGAATGTGCTTAACCACTCAAAGGAAGTGGCGATCCTCGCCGGCGTTTTGGCCGCCGAGGTCGGCGCAAACCGGGAACTGGCCAAACGGGCGGCCCTGCTCCACGATATCGGCAAAGGGGCGGAATCCGATTCCGACCTCAACCACGCCGAAATCGGCATGGACATGGCCCGGAAAATGGGCGAAGACCCCCGGATCATCAACGCCGTGGGGAGCCACCACAACGACATTGAGCCCATCTGCATCGAATCGGTGCTGGTCCAGATTGCGGACGCCATCTCTGCGGCCCGGCCCGGCGCACGGCGGGAAACCCTGGATAATTACATTAAACGGCTTGAAAACCTTGAAAATGTAGCCACGGGATTTACCGGTGTGGACAAGGCCTTTGCCATTCAGGCGGGCCGGGAACTGCGGATCATCGTCAACAACGACGCGGTGAACGACGACCAGACCCGTGACCTTGCCAAGCAGATAGCCAAAAAGATCGAAAACGATCTCCGCTATCCGGGAAGGATCAAGGTAACGATGATTCGGGAAACCCGGATTACGGAATACGCCCGGTAGAATTAAGAAAAATGAACCGCAAAGGCGAAGAAGGCGACTAAGGGAAAAAGAGGAAAGTGTTACTACTTTCTTTCGTCTTTCCTTCCTTCGGCGCCTTTGCGGTTAAAAAATCTTCAATCTGTCCGCCTATCTTAAGGAAATCAACCATATACCTCTTTTAAGCAGGGAAGATGAAGACAAGGCCGCCCGGTCGGCGGCGGCGGGCAATAAGGCGGCCCGTGACAGGCTGGTAAATTCAAATCTGCGCTTTGTGGTAAGTGTAGCCAAAAGATATCAGGGACAGGGGATTCCCCTTCCCGATTTGATAAGTGAAGGCAATATTGGTTTAATCAACGCCGTTGAACGCTACGATGTGGACAAGGGCTATCACTTTATTTCCTATGCGGTGTGGTGGATTAGGCAATCCATCCTCAAGGCTATCTGTGAAAAATCCCGGATGATCCGGCTGCCCCTGAACCGGGCCAACGAGCTGGTTCAGATTGAAAAAGCCCGGAAGCTGGTCCAGGAAAGCCACACCGCCGAGGGGGAAATAACCGAGATCGCCCGGCTCCTCAACATGGAAAAGGAACATGTGGCGGAACTGGTCAATATCAGCCGGGAACTGGTTTCCCTGGAGAACTCTGCCTTTGCGGCGGATAAGGATTCTTCCGCCCTGGAGGATTTTATCGAGGATGAAAACTACCAGGCCCCGGATGATTACGCAGTGGGACGGGCTTTGCAGGACGATATCGAGACCGTGCTGGGTACCTTAAACGAAAAAGAGGCGGATATCATCCGTTTCCGTTATGGCCTGGGGGACAGCGTCCCCATGTCCCTCAAGGAAATCGGCGATAAATTCAACCTGACCAAGGAGCGGATCAGGCAGATTGAAAAGAAGGCCCTCAAGCGGCTCCAGCATCCCACCCGCCAGCGGCTCCTTGAAGCCTATGTAGCATAATGTCTGACATTGAAAAACCTTTTCTCCCCGGGGCCGTCATATTTGATATGGACGGCCTCATGCTTGATACGGAACGGCCCGTGATGGACCTATGGCTCCGGGCCGCCAAAAGCCTGGGCCGGGAAGTACACCGGGAAACGGTCCTCCGCACCATTGGTGTGGACGAGGGGACTACCCACGGCATCCTGCTGGAAAAATACGGGAAGGATTTTCCCTATGCTGAAATACGGGAAGAATTGTCCCGCTTAATCCGGGAAACCGTTAATAAAGAAGGCATTGCCCGCCGTCCGGGGCTGCTCATCATGCTGGACAAGCTTACCGCATTGGGCGTCCCCTTTGGGGTAGCAACTTCCACGGACCGGAAAAGCGCCCTCTGGAAGCTTGAACGGGCCAATATCCGGGAAAGGTTTGACATAATTACCTGCGGCGACGAAGTACGGCACGGCAAGCCCGCCCCGGATATCTTTCTCCTTGCGGCAAAGCGGCTAGGCCAGGCCCCCGCTTCCTGCATCGGTTTTGAAGATTCCCCTGCGGGGCTCCGCGCCCTTGCCGCCGCCAATATCCGCTCGGTGTTCATCAAGGACCTGCTGGAGCCCCCGGAGGAAGTCCTTGCCGTGGTCTGGCGCCGCTGCAATGACCTTGAGGAAGCGGCGGAGCTATTTGGGCGAACAGATTGAAGATTTTTTAACCGCAAAGGCGCCGAAGGAAGGAAAGACGAAAGAAAGTAGTAACAC
>BOAV01000094.1 GCA_026002045.1 Spirochaetia bacterium
AACCAAGGACGAAATCCAGAGGATTACCAAAAAATACATGAGGGGAAACAGCTTGAGCTGTTCCCTTACCAAAATAAAGCATGAAGGTTAAAGATACCGCAGGGCTTGCCCTGCGGTTATTCATTTTTGCCCTGAAGGAGAAGAAAATGGGAGACGTGGATCAAAAACAGAGGGCGGAGTATGAACCGCAATTTTATAGCGTGAAACAAACGGCTCAGATATTAGGGTGCAGTAAGGGTAATATATCGGTGCTAATACAGCAGGGAAAGATCCCCGCCGTCCGAGTCGGTAGCTATCCACTAATCGGAAAGGCATATATTGACGGCCTTATTGCCAAGGCAAATGGAGGTGCGGCATGACCGAACCCCAATGCAAATCAGCTATAAAAGCGGCCATTGAAACCATTACTCGTTTAATTCAAGCCGCACCCGACTGGGGTGAGTGTGGCCTAACCCTCACTATTCATTCCGGGGATGTGAAGCGCATATCTGAAACGTGTACACGAACCCTACAGCCGGGGGCCGATCATGCATAAACAAAAAAACGCCCCCGGCCTGAGCAGCACGGGGGGCAGAAACAAAAAACAACCTGATTACAGTATAGCGAAAACCGGCAATCAAAAAAAGCCCCTGAAAGAAGCAATCGCCGAATTCACCCGGGAAGTTGAGCGCATGGATGCGGGGTATATCACCCTCCGGGCGCGGTACATATCCGGGACACTGGCATGGTATGAAGTAACTCCCAGGCGGATATACACAGCAGGGAGGGCGCAAAATGTTGAAGACTAAAACGGCTATCAAGCTTCGATATCTGGGCTGTGCGGGCCTTCATTGCCAAGACGATAGATGTGAGCTGTACGGAATGGCAAAGCCGCATAAGGGCGCGAACCGGACGGCAGCAATCCGGCGATATTGTAATCTTTGCATGAACGGAAACCGGATAAACGAATGTGCGGTAACAACATGCAGTATTTTTCAATATCGGAGTGCAGTAGCGGGGGCTCTCCACGTCAATTTTAAGCCCTTAAAACCCTTCATTGAAGACGAACAAAGCACCTCCAAACCCGAAGCCGGTATAAACAACCATGATAGTCAAAGACAAGCATAAAAAGGAGAATGGGGAGTTTTTTCAGATGAATAATTCCCCTATCCAAGACCCCGGCTTATCATGGGCGGCAAAGGGGCTTCTTGCCTATTTTATATCTTTGCCGGAAACGTGGGTTGTCCATTTAAGTGAACTATATAGCAGAGGTAAAAAGGGCGGCAGAAGTTCAGACGGCAGGGCAAAAACAGAATCGGCCATGAATGAATTAATTAAGGCTGGGTACGTCAAAAAAATCCAGGGAGAAGATTATCGTAATGAGACAGAGTACATCGTATATGAAAGCTCCTATTTTTGACCCAAGAGAACGCAAGATTGTAAATTACTGTGCTGAAAATCGACACAGGTACTGTGCTGAAAACCAGCACAGTAAAATGAGGTACTGTGCTGAAAATCGACACAGGTACTGTGCTGAAAACCAGCACAGTAAAATGAGGTACTGTGCTGAAAATCGACACAGGTACTGTGCTGAAAACCAGCACATAGTAATACACAAGAGTAATATGACATGTGAAGGCTTTAAACACACATTAAGAATTTGTGCTAAAGCACATAGAAATACACAATCCACCCGTGCTTTTCAGCACGGCTGGTTTTTGAGTTTTTCTTTTTTGAACAGGTGTATAAAATAATGAGTAATTGTAAAACAATGAGATAACAATGGGAGGGTGAGATATGGCGAGAGGGTTCGCGGATAATCCGCAGAATATAAACCGGGCAGGGCGGCCAAAGAAGGGGCTTGCCATGACCGACCTGATTGTAAAGGCGCTAAATAAAAAGCGGGGAGACACCGCCGCAAAGGTCCAGGTAGTAAACAAGCTGATAGAGCTTGCCATAGAAGGGGACCCGGTTTGTATTAAATACCTGATAGACCGCACCGACGGCCGCCCCGCGCAGACCTTGACTGCGGACTTGTCCGGAGCCGTGTCATTCGATACCGCCGCAGCCGCCGCAGAGCTTGAAAGGATGGTACTCCATGATAAACCTTGAGGAACTGCGGGCGCTGCCCATAGAAGAACGGATCGCCGCCCTGGGGAAACTATCGCAGCGGGACAAGGCGGTTATTTTATACCACTGGCCTTTCTTCGCGCGGGAAAGCCAACTGGCCCCGGACCAGTGGGGGCGGGCCGGGTGTTACATGTGGGTTGTCCGGGCCGGCCGGGGATGGGGCAAGACACGCACCGGCGCCCAAACTTTCATAGAGAAAATCCAGCATGAGGGATACCGCTATACAAGCCTATGCGCCGCCACCGCCGCAGAGGTCCGGGATATTCAGGTAAAGGGGGAATCCGGAATCATGGCGTGCTGCCCCCCGTGGTTTAGACCAGAGTACAGACCTACAGAGAAAAAATTACTCTGGACTAATGGGGCAGTAACAAGTTTTTTCTATGGTTCTGAACCCGAACTAAGCCGGGGGGCGCAAAGCGATTTGATATGGTTTGACGAAATTCATAAATACCAATACCCCCAGGAAACCTATGACAATTTAATCCTGGGTTTACGCCTGGGGGACAATCCCCTTGCCCTCATTACATCCACTCCTAAGCCAACTAAGCTTTGCCGGGAACTGGAAACCAAAAAAAATCGGGACGGGACAGCCGCTGCCGTGGTAACGGTAGGGGCAACCATAGAGAATGTGGGCAACCTTTCCCCGGTATTTATGGACGCTATTATTACCCAGTACCAAGGTACACGCTTAGGCTTGCAGGAATTGAACGGGGATATTCTCGATGATAATCCCAACGCGTTGTTTCGTAGGGAAGTATTACTGCGGGACACCGTGGATGCGCTACCGCCGCCTGAAAATATTTACCGGATTATTGTTGCCGTAGACCCCGCCGCAAGTGCAAACAAAAACAGCAATCATACCGGGATCATCGTACTGGCAGAGGGCAAAGCCCCGGATCATGTGGCCGCCGGGCAAGTGCAAAGTCTGGACAAAAATCACTATTACATCATCGAAGATCTTTCCCGTATTGCCCAGCCCCATGAATGGGGACACGCCGCAAGAATGGCCGTTGAGCGGTACGGGGCCGGGCGCGTCCTATACGAAAGCAATCAGGGTGGGGACATGGTGAAAATGGTATTAAAGGACGCGGGGATCACCTGCCCCATTGATTCAGTCCGGGCCGTGAATGACAAAGAGACCCGCGCCATGCCCGCAAGCCAGGCAAGCAATCATGGAAGAATTCATCTGGTCCGGGGCAATGACTTGACCGCTCTCATGGATGAGCTTACCACCTGGGTACCGGGGGAAGATTCACCGGACCGCCTGGATGCCTTTGTCCACGGGGTGAATTATTTTGAGGGAAGCGGGGATCCTTTGCCCATTTTTAATGCGAGAGATTTTCTACGCAGTAGTTGGGATGATGGTTATAATGCTGTATGTTAAAAACATGCACGAAGCTTACCATAATGCCGCATAGCGCGGTGTAATATTTTTCATAGGAGACTATTAATGACAGACGCTAATGTTGGCCTGCAAGTTGAGACGGACACAAGAGACCTCAAAAAAGGTACGGTTGAAATACACCAGTCAACAACAAAAATAATCAATGACTTTAAACAGACTGATAAATCAATAAATCAGACCGTAAAATCATTTTCTTTAGGTTTTTTGCAAGGTGCCGAGCAAACCGGAAAAGTTGCTAAAACACTTGGAAAAACAATTTCCGCCGCTCTCTCCCCTGCCGGGCTTGCCCTGGCCGCCGTGACCATGGCGATCAAGTTTCTAAAGGACGCCATCACCGGGGCGATAAAATCACAAAAGGAATTCGCTGATAATATAAAAACCGCCGGGCAAGCCATGGATACCTTAAGCGGAAAAACAAAGGCCCTGACCGCAGAGGAACAGAAAAAAGAGGAACTGGATAAACGCTCCGCCCTTGCAACCGCAAAGATTCAGCAGGCGCTTGTAGACATGGGAAACGCTATCAGTACCACCGTTGCCCCGGTACTGAATTTTTTCAATGGCCTATGGGTTGCCCTGCTTGAAAATCTGGGCAATATTGCTGTAGGGATCGGGACGGTTCTTTCAGTAATTGGCACGGTAAACCCCGCCTTTCTTGCCGCGGGGGCCGCGCTCATTGCTTTTGGGGGATCTATTCAGAATGTTTCCGATGCAGAGGCGGAGGCCGCGCTTAATGCCCAGGTGCTTAAAAAACAAAACGAGAGCCTTGTTTCATCCTACGGCAATTTAACATCGGCGCTTAAGAATACGGAAACCGCCGAACGGTCCGGGGCGATAACCGCAGCGGAGGCCGCAGAGGGAAGGCTGTCAGCAAACCAATCCTACTTAGATTCATTGATTCAAACACGGGCCGAGATGGACACCGCCGCGCAGAAAAACGGAATCAATGCGACTGCGGAGCTTGCCGCGCTGGATGCAAAGATTCAGGCCCAGGTGAAGGAACGAAACAATCTTAAGGCCATTGTTGCCGCGAACCAGGCGGCCGCCGATGCTGCCAAGAAGGCCGCGCAAGAAGAGACCAAGAAAGGGGACATCATAAGCGCCTACAAGGATTTACAAAAACAGATCGCGCAGCAGACTTTGGCAAACAATAACGCCTATGAAACCGCCGTCAAACTTGCCAGGGACAGGAACGCTACCGAGTACGAATTAAAAAAGCTGGAGGAGGATCACGCCAAGGCCAACCGGGAAATATACGGGTCCGCCCAAAAAGCCCTGCTTGCCGCTACCGGCTTGTATAACGAAACACGGGCAACTGCGCCGATCACCTTTGGGCTTGTTGATGCCTGGGGGGCTATTGCAGCCGGGGAAGCGGAGGCCGTGGCCCGCAGTAAAGAGATGCAAGCCCTGATGGATGAACAAACCGACGCCCTGGCGGAGCAAGAGATCGCGCGGGCCAAGGAATCAAATGATATTCTTACCGCCGTATCCATGCAAAAAGAGCTTATTGAAATACAGCGGCAACGCGCCCGGGCGGAGATTGAAGCATCCGAAGAATTCAAGGCCGCAAGCAAAGCGGATCAAGAGGCCATACTTGCCGACTTTGCCCGGGTGACCGAGGGAATGAAAAGCGAAGCGGATCAGGCCATAGCAGAAACCGGGAAGGCCCGGGAGAGTTTACTTGCCGATCAATCCGATGCCCTGGCACAGATAGAGATTGCCAAGGCCCAGGAAAATAAAGACACCGCAAAAGCCATCAAACTTGAAAATGATCTGATTGAAAAGCAACGGCAACGGGAAAAGGAGCGGATCATGGCGACCGCTGAATATCTAACTGCAAGCGATGAAGAGCGGGATCACATCCTTAAAAACTTTGACGCCATTACTGCCGGAATGAAAAAGATGGACAGCCTGGACGTGGGGAAAATTGCCGGGGATATGTCTCAAATTGTTTCTGCCGTGGGAAGCGTGGCTGATGCCATGACCGCCATCACGGACCAAATGGCCCAGGACCAGCTTGCTTCCATCGAAAAAACCCTTGAGGAGATGCAGGCTCTCATAGACGCACAGCTTGAATCAACGCTTGCCATGCTGGATAAGGAACGCAATGCTGCCCTGGAGGCCGCCGGGTTTATCAAGACAACCAGCGAGGAGGGGCAGGCGGCATCCATGGAGGCGGCCCTTGCATCCGGGGATGAAGCGATTATTTACCGGGAAGAACAACGGCAGAAAGAACTTGCTATAAATAAAGAATTTGACGCAAAAGAAAAAGCTGCACAGGCCCAGGCCGATGCCGCGAAAAAAGCCGCCGAGGAAAAAGCCGCCCGGGAGGAAGCGGAAATAAAATACAAGGCCGCTATGGCAGACTGGACCATGCGGATGATTATGGCGCCGGGACAAATTGCCGCCGGCATCCTTTCCACGATTGCACAAATGGGCTTTCCTGCCGCTATTGCCGGGATAGTTGCCGCAGGGGTAGCGGGGGCCGCAAACATTGCCACCCTGATCGCTACCATGCCCAAAAAACAGGCGTTCAAATATGGCGATGTTTTTGCGGGTGGTAAGAATATCAATTTCCAGGGACATCCCCTTAAGGCGTATTCATCCGGGGGAGTAGTGGACACCCCTACCATGTTTCCCATGAGTAACGGGAATACGGGACTGCTGGGGGAGGCCGGACCGGAAGCGATCATGCCCCTGGGGCGTGACAGCAGCGGCGCGCTCGGGGTAAACGCCGCCGGGCTGGGCGCAGGAGGCTATCCCCCGCCGAGTGTGATAAGCGGGGTGGAGCTTGGCAACTTATTGATATACGCCTATTCCAAGGGGCAGCTGGATCAGGTAGGAATAGGGGCTTCCTAATGTTAATAACAAAAACGCCCGCAAGTAAATCATAGAGGAGGGATAACATGGGATGGAAAATTGGAATATTTCCGATAGGGCCTAAGCCTATAAGCCAAGGGGAGATTGATTTTTACAACCACCGGATGATCGTATTTCAGAGACAGGCAGAAGCCGCGCAACGCAAGGACGCAAGCGGGAACCCGGACCCTGACAAGGAAACGCTTTGGCGTTGCGTACAAGATCCGGAATCAATAGTTGCCGAGTACATGGCCACCGGGAAGCAGACGCCCTATGACATGAATCCTACGGTTGCCAGGCTGTCAATAATTCAATGGCGTAAGATGATTCGGGATAATCCGCCGCCCAGACGGGAAGATTTTGGACCGGTATGAGGCGGGCTGTATAGCGACGCTTGCCCCGGAATCAAAAGGGGGGGGGTGTGGTGACCAGAACGCACAGCAAATGCGCCTATGGCAATCCTCAGACAAATACAGGGGTATTTGTGAAGTGTTGCTGGCTGATATTCCGGGGGATCGGTCCCGTATGTAGTCATGGGATGGTATAATTTGGAGGGGAACTATTCAAACGAAAGAAGCATGCCGCGCTTTAATGGCCGCAATCATAAATCGGGCATTGATGGACGTGAAGGGCGGGAACCTGGCAACCGTCCAGGCACGGGATCAGGCTATGGCCTGGTTTCATATTTCTGATTTTGAAGCCTACTGCCTAGCCTTAGAGCTTGACCCGCAGCGCATACGGGACAAGGCCGCCGATTATTACCGGGAAAGTATACCGGATGTTTTAACGTCCCCAAAGTCCACAAGCCCACGGCCAAAAAGCAAACGCCGGGTTATTGTAAAGGCGAGAGGGAAAAGCCCGCATAACACGCACAGCCGCACAGCGAACTTGCCCCGGAAGTAAAACAACATATTAAGGCATGTGCAAAACGCCTTAGGCGTACAACTACGTTTTTTCAAAATAAATGCACCACAGGGCCAGGAAACGCGTCCTATGGCTGTTTTAGAAATCATCTTGCACTTGCTTCCGGGGCGAATGTTCTCTTATGGTTCCTGCCGGTGTACAACTTCCACGGGTACAGATCAAAAGGAATTCATGGCGCACGCTGTTATAATGCCCCATGTAGAGACCGGGTAGGAATGTCATCATTTTCACGGGCGGCGGCCTTTGCCTGTTCTACTGCTTCCGGCGTAAGCGCGGTGATATTCCGCGCCTGCTTTTCCGTAAGGCCGAGTTCGGCAATAGCAGTTTTTTTTGTGGTGACTTGCCCTTGAGGGCGGTTCACCTCTTTATGTTGATTGCCGTTAAATGTGTTTGCCTTTGGCAATGCCTGAATAATATCCTTGAGCTTTAATTCCGCGGCTATCGTATCATGTGAAACCCCGGCAATTTTGGCAAGTTCTTCTCGGGTATTTATGGCTGGTCCAGATGACTTTGCTGATTTCGGCAAAGTCATTTTTCTTTCCGATTCTTTTTCCTTGGCCCTTTCCGCTATAATCGGCTTATAGGCCATCGCCAATCTTGCCTGGTCATACGGGGATATATTCCGCCGCCCCCAGAACGGATTTGACATCCGTCAGAAATCTGACAAATGTTGACACAAATAAGGGAGGGCTTACGCTTTAGGCTCCGCCCTCCCCTGTCTCTATCCTTGCTGGACATCCCATTCATCCGGGAACCGGATCAGAGGGCGCCGCTTACTGCGAGGGAAGTCCCATGCTTCATCCTCTGCGGGGTCTCCATCTCCATCCGTTGCAAGGTCCGCTTCCATGGGGGCCGGGAAAGTTTTTGCTTTGTACGCTTCCAGGCCGAAACCTACCATCATGTTAAGGAACCCCTGAAAGGTAAGTGCCCGATGAGCGCCCGCCTCATGCTTCCAGCAGTCCTCAAGCTCCATGAAAAAGCTGGAGGGGAAGGACACCCGGCAGCCTATTTGATTTTCACGCTTCATTTTGCTACCCCTGGGTGGCTTAAAAACATAAACGGATCGCGCCCGTCTTGTTCATCTGCCATTACGCGCCCCCTTCCTTTTCATTGGTAATGATAAATACCTTTTCGCTCTTGCCCCTGGTATATGTTGCCCGGCAAAGAGTAATGTCCATATCCGGTCCAACCCGGTATTCTATGCCGGATTCTTCCCGGACAAACCCCGCCGCGATTAGTGCCGCGTCCACATCCCGCCCCCCAGGGCTGAACGATTCAACCCCGCATTTTTTGGACCATGAAGGAATCATACATACCCCCTTCCCAAATTAACCTGAACCTCCGCAAGCAGTATTTCCAGGCCGTGCAATTCATCATCATGGAGGATCAACGCTTGATCCTCCGATTGAGAAACCCGCAGCACGTACCGGGCCAAATTGAGAAGGGCCGCCGATTCGTTCAGACGGTAAGCCTCAATGACCTCCGTTTCCGCTTTGTTTGTTGCCATATAAAACCATCCTTTGCCCCATAAGCCCGGGGCCGCTTATTAAAAGGGAAAGGGCTGGGGCTGGCCATGCTGCTTCCCAACATGAGGAAGCCCCGCCTCTCCCATGAATCCCTATATCCGCCCAAGGGCCTTCCGGCGCTGTTCGCTGTTCATAAAATCCCATTCCTTCCGGCGTTCACCCTCGGGGCGCAAGTACCAATCTTCCACCGTTTTGAGCATCCAGCGGTTAGGGTAGACATCCGCGCGGCCAAAATTGGGAAGGCGCCACGGGTTGTTCGACAAAGACCGGGGGTGGCAGCCGAATTTAGCCGCGAGGTCTTTGACGGAAAAAGTTTTTATTTCCGACCGCTCCGTTAATTTTTGCACAGATAATGACAGATCATAAATTTTTGAATTCAGATCGTCGAACCGTTCAAAAATTATCTGAAAATAATTGGGGATTAATTCACTCATTTATTGACCTTGCCTTTACCCGGGCAACCGCAGAGGCCGCCGTATCCGGGCTATCGAACCACCGGACCGCCGCCGTCCCCCAGGGGAGCCGCTTAACGCTGCCCGCCGGAATCACCCGTGCCGCCTTAGTCCCCACCAACGCCGCCTTGACCGCGCCGGTGTTTGAGGTCTCTATCTGGACCTTAAAAAACTCTTCCATGCTTGCCATCCTTTGCCGGCAATCGGCCGGCGCTTATCGATCGTTAGGGGAAGTTTCACCTCCAGTTTCACTACCTACCATAGGGGGTTAAAGTGATTAAACTGGTGAAAGTAGTGAAACTTCCCCCCGCTTTCCCCCTCACGCCCCCAGGGTG
>BOAV01000095.1 GCA_026002045.1 Spirochaetia bacterium
CGCTGGGGACAATGGTGGTGGGGGTGTCAGGGGAATTCGTGACCCGCTTGCGGGGCATGAATTCCCCTGACAGGACCCCCAATTATTCCTTTGCGTGCCCGTGGGCCGCCACGGTTGCGGGGCATGGGGGCGGCAATGCGCCGCCCTCCCGCCGCCGTGTCTGTGATTGTACCTTGAAAATGCATGAAAAATCCTGTATTGTTGATCGTAGGGGCAAGAATGGGCGCAAACCGTGAGTATAAAGACAGTGTATTTTCCTTTCTTTTCAGCGACCCCGACATATTGCGCGGCCTATACGGCGCTCTTGAAGGTGTTGCCCTGCCCCCTGACGTGCCCATCAGTATAAACACCCTGACCGACGTGTTTTTTAAGGACCAAATCAATGATCTTTCATTCACGGTGGATAACCGGCTGGTGGTTTTAATAGAGCACCAGTCTACCATCAATCCCAACATGCCCATCCGGCTGCTCATGTACATCGCCAGGGTGTACGAAAAGATCATAGACCGAAAAAAAATATTTGCCAGTAAATCAATCCCCTTACCCTGGCCCGAATTTATAGTCCTCTATAACGGAACCGCCCCATACCCTGACCAAAAGACCTTAAAATTGTCCGATGCTTTTATAAAGCCGGGGGATTTACCGGGCGGCGCCGCAAGGCCGGTAGATTTGGATCTCACTCTCAAGGTGTACAATATCAACACCGGCCATAACGAGGGGATACTGAAAAAGAGCGAAGCACTCAAAGGGTACAGCGTTTTTGTTGATAAAGTCCGGGAATACACCAAAACCATTCCCGACAGCAAACACGCCTTTAGGGAAGCAATCAACGATTGTATAGAACACAACATACTGCGTGAATTTTTAGAATCACATGCCGCGGAGGTAATTAACATGTTATTAACCGAATGGAGCACCGAGGAATGGGGCGAGGTCCAGAGGGAAGAAGGCCGGGAAGAGGGTTGGCTAAAGGGTCGGGTAAAGGGTCGGGAAGAAGGCCGGGAAGAGGGCTGGGTAAAGGGCCAGGAAGAGGGCCGGGAAAAAACTCTTCATGAGGTTCTGGAGCTTTTGAAACAGGGATACAAGGCAGAACAGATTGAAGCAAAATTGTCCGCTAAAACAAAAGGTACGGAAACCGGGGGTAAATAATTGCTCTTAACCAAAACGCGAAAAAAGGCTGAAAACTATGCTTTCAAGCGATCCTGCTATGCGTTTCCTGGGGACTTCAGCCAAAGTTTATCTTAAAATCGGCGCTTTATCATGTTCTGAAGTTTTCATGTGTTTGTCGTGCAAAAAAGTACTTACCTATAGCAAAACAACCACGGACGGGCGATGGAAGCGGCAATGCGCCGCCCTCCCGCTGCCGTGTCTGTGTCTCTGGGCTGCAACTAATCTCCCCAAAGGGTGTCCAAATTTACAGGTTGTGATGTATACTTATTGAAAGATAAGGAGCCGTTTTCATGGAGCAGATATCTTCAGCCGCCCAAGTGATCATTTCGGTAATCCCCATTGTGGGGATCGTGATGGGATCGGCGGTGATCTTTTTCTACCTCCTCTGGTATCACCGGCGTAAGACCCTGCTCATCAAGGCTGGGCAGTACGCCCATGATGATTTCGATCTCCTTTCTTTCAGCCTGCTTGCAGGCCTGCTTTTAAGCTGTGTGGGGGTGGCCCTGACCGTTTTTCTGGCCATTATCCAGGGGACCAGTTACGCCCTTTTGGGCGGCATTATCCCCCTCTCCATGGGAGCGGGTCTTTTGGTTTATTACGGGATCAGGCGCGGCGATAAGGCCTCATGACCGGGGACGGCGGGGCCAATGACGATCATCTGATCGTCAGCCAGGTCGTCTCGGGGCAGAAAGGGCTTTTCCGGCTTCTGGTAAAACGGTATGAACAGGCCGTTTACGGTATGGGCTTAAGCTTTTTCCGTAACGGCGATGACGCTTCCGACTTTACCCAGGAGGTGTTCCTTAAGGTGTACCGCAGCTTGGCCCGTTTTGAAGGGCGGTCCCGGTTTTCAACCTGGTTGTACAAGATCGCCTATAACACGGCGGTAAATGGTATCACCCGGAAAAAGGAATATCACAGCCTTGCGGAAGAGGATCATGTCAGAGATGAGGACACCCCGGAGCGCAGGGCAATCCGTTCTGCGGCGCGGGAAGCGGTGCTGGCGGCGGTCACGGAGCTTCCCGAACGGTATCGGATCTGCGTGGACCTGTTCTTTTTTTACGAACGGTCCTACCAGGAGATTGAGGCGATTACCGGGTATCCGGTAAACACGATCAAGAGCCATGTGTTCCGGGCCAAAAAGCTGCTGCGGACCAGGCTTGCGGGAATTGCCGAAGGAGGCATAGCATGAATTGTAACGATTTTCTAGATCAGGTTTACGAATATGCCGGGGATGAAGACTTCCCCCTGCTGCTCCGCATCCGTTTAGGTGTACACTCTTTCTTCTGCCCCCAATGCGCCCGGGAACTTGAACGCTTCGAGGCCTCCCGTTCCATGTTAAGGAACGGTTTTTTCCCCCCTGCCCCGGATTTTGAGGATCGGGTGATGGCCCAAATCAATCGGGAAGCAGATACCGCCGATGATGCCTGGCAGGGCGCCTGGCGCCAATCCGCCGCCGGGGTATCCTTCCGCAGTTGGGTTATTGCCGGCCTTGTGATGCTGGTCTCCCTTTCTGCCTCCTTTTTTAGCGGGGATTTTGTCCGGGTCGCCGGTTCCCTGGGTTCTTCCTTCCTGCTCCCCGTGGGGCTTACCATCGGCGTGGTCCTGACCGGTTACGGCGCCCTTTTTATCGGCAGCCACCTCAAGGAACTTTCGGACCGGTTCGGGCTGCATTAAGTTGACATTAGGCCCCCATGGGCATAGACTTTGCCAATGAACATTTCAACATACACGGTTAAACCGAAACTTCCCCCGGCCCTTAAGCCCCTGGAGGAGATTGCCCGTAACCTCTGGCTTTCATGGAATTATGACGCTATTCAGCTTTTTATCCGGCTGGATTATGACACTTGGCTTCAGTCCCAGCAGAGTCCCATACGGACCCTGGGCATGGTCAGTCAGGACAGGCTTGCCAAGGCAGCCAGGGATGATTCCTATTTAGCGGCCCTCAAGGCAGTCTACGACCGGTTTCAGCGCTACAAGAAAGGTGATACCTGGTATAAGGGCAGCCGCAAGGATGTGGTGGCCTATTTCTCCATGGAATACGGCATGGATGTGTCCCTCCCCATCTATTCCGGGGGCTTGGGCATCCTTTCCGGGGACCACATGAAGACCTCCTCCGACATGGGGCTGCCCCTGGTGGGTGTCGGCCTCCTGTACCGGCAGGGCTATTTCAAGCAGGCCCTCAACGCCGATGGCTTTCAGCAGGAAACCTACCCTGAAAACGACTGGTACAACATGCCGGTTGAGCGGAAAACCGGCAAAGACGGCCCCATCAAAATTTCCGTGGATTTGGCGGGCCGCCAGGCCGTTGCCCAGATCTGGGAAGTCAAGGTTGGCCGCAGTTCCCTCTACCTTTTGGATACCAATATTGAAGAAAACGCCCCGGATATTCGTAATATAACCGCCGCCCTTTACGGCGGGGACAAGGAAACCCGTATCCAGCAGGAAATTCTGCTGGGGATCGGCGGAATCCGGGCCCTGCGGGCCATGGGGATTAACCCCGCCGCCACCCACATGAACGAAGGTCATGCGGCCTTTTTGGGGCTTGAACGGGTCCGGGAGATCATGGGGGAAAGGCATTTTTCCTTTGACGAGGCCCGTGAAGCGGTGTGGCCCACCAATGTCTTTACCACCCATACCCCGGTTCCCGCGGGGAACGAGCGCTTTGACATCCCCCTGATGGAAAAATACTTCAAGTCATGGCCGCAGATTCTGGGAATTTCCTGGAAGGACTTTTTGGGCCTTGGGCGGGTGCAGGCCAACGACGACCATGAAACCTACTGCATGACCGTGCTGGCCCTGAAATTTGCCGCCTACGCCAACGGGGTTGCCCGGCTGCACGGGGTGGTTTCCCGAGATATGTGGAAGGGCCTCTGGCCCGGCCTTCCCCTGGAAGAGGTGCCCATCCACCATGTGACCAACGGGGTCCATCCCCGGACCTGGGTTTCCAGTGGCATGGTGGACCTTTTGGACCGCTACTTCGGCCCCCATTTTGAGGAAGAGCCTACGGATCTGGCAATTTGGGACCGCATGGATCGTATTTCCGACGAGGAACTCTGGCGCACCCATGAGCGGCGCCGTGAACGGCTCGTCGTTTTTGTACGGGACCGTATGCGGGAACACTACAAGCGGACCGGCGCGGTGGAACGCCGGGTCAGGGAGGCAGAAGACGCCCTCTCCCCCTATGCGCTGACCCTCTGTTTTGCCCGCCGCTTTGCCACCTACAAGCGGGGCAACCTGCTCCTCCGGGATCCGGAACGGCTGCTCCGCTTGATCAAGGACAACGAGCGGCCCATCCAGCTTATTTTTGCCGGAAAGGCCCATCCCCACGACATGCCCGGCAAGGACCTTATCCGGGACATCATCCACTTTGCGGAAAAATACGATGTTACCAGCCGTATCATCTTTGTGGAAAACTACGACATGACCGTTGCCCGGTATTTGACCTCAGGCGGCGATGTGTGGCTCAACACCCCCCGGAGGCCCATGGAAGCCTCCGGTACCAGCGGCATGAAGGCCGCCATGAACGGGGTCCTTAACTGTTCAATTCTGGATGGCTGGTGGGACGAAGCCTACAACGCCGAAGTCGGCTGGGCCATCGGCCAGGGCGAATCCTACAACGACGACCAGCTTCAGGACGATGTGGAGAGCAAGGCCCTTTACGACCTCCTGGAACGGGACATCATTCCCCTCTTCTACCAGCGCGGCCGGGACGGCCTCCCCCGTGAATGGATTAAACGGATGAAAACCTGTATGAAGGAAATCGGGCAGTCCATGTCCAGCCACCGTATGCTGATGGATTACTCCAACAACTTTTATTTCCCCGCCCTCAAGAACTACCGCCGCATGGCCAAGGATGATTATGCGGAATCCCGGTCTTTGGCGGCCTACTTCGGCAAGCTGCGCCAGTCCTGGGACGGCCTCAAAATCATCAGCATCGATTCCAACGCCAGGCCCGTGATGCAGCGGGGGGATTCCCTCACCGTCACGGCCCGCATTGAACTGGGGCCAATCTCCCCGGATGAACTCCAGGTTGAGCTCTATCACGGCTCGGTGTCGAACCAGAGCACGGAAATACAGAACGCCCGGAAGACGGAAATGAAGGCCGTCGGTCAGGAAGGCAGCGCCCACCTCTTCCAGGTGCGGATCGAATGCGCCGACACGGGCATGCAGGGCCACACGGTACGTATCCTGCCAAAGCATGGGGCGCTGGTGCATCCCTACCGGACGGGATTTATTAAGTGGGCATAATAAAATTCTAACCACAGAGGACACAGAGAATATTAAGAATTCTTAATCTTCCTCTGTGAACTCTGCGTCTTTCTCTGTGTCCTGCCGTCCCTGGACGGCTTCGTGGTTAATCTTCATTTAGTTTTAAATTGAAACGGCAGTAACCCAGATCCACCTGCCTAAACAAAACAAGGAGTTCCTCATGTCATCTTCTACTTCCTCTCTCCGTTCCTATCGGTATCTCGATCTGGTAATGGCCGCCTTCGTAGCCATTCTGATCGTGAGCAATGTGGCTTCCTCGGCAAAGATCGTTGACCTGGGCTTTTCCCTTTTCGGCGTATTCGGGATACCTGCGGTCCCCATGGCCTTTGACGGCGGCACCCTGCTCTTCCCCCTGGCCTACGTCTTTGGGGATGTGCTGACCGAAGTGTACGGGTTCCGGGCCGGGCGGCGGGTCATCTGGACCGGGTTCTGCGCCCTGGCCCTGGCTTCGCTGGTCTTTTTCCTTTTGCGAATCCTCCCCGCCGATGCCAGTTGGGAAGAATACGCCGGGTCCGCCGCATTCGACGCGATCCTCGGTGGCATGAGTACCGGGGGCATTGCACTGGCAAGTCTTTTGGGCTACTGGGTGGGGGAATTCTCCAATTCAGCGATCCTTTCCCGTGTAAAAGTACTGATGAAGGGGAAATTCCTCTGGGTCAGGACCATTGGTTCCACCCTGGTAGGGGAATTCCTGGACAGCTTGGTCTTTGTGACCGTGGCCTCCGTTACCGGAGTTTTCGGCTGGGAACTCTTTGTCACACTGGTGCTTACCAATTACCTCTTTAAGTGTTTGATAGAGGTGATCATGACCCCGGTTACCTATCTGACGGTAAGGAAACTAAAGCAAAAAGAGGGGATTGATACCTTTGACCGGGAAGAAAAGTACAATCCCTTCCGTTTTTGACAGGAATTGTGTACGATATGCCTGTTAAGGGGGATTTTATGGACAAGGCCATCGTGTTGTTTCCTGCGGACGCTTCGTTTAGAGAGCAGCTTGCCAAAATATTGACCGGTTACGAAATCATATTCAATGAGGATCAGAACACGGAGAAGATCGATCCCGCAACGGCCCGTGATATAGTTATCATTTTTGGGAGTCCCAAACAGGATTTTATCAAGCTCTGTCCCCGGCTCAAATGGATTCAACTGCAATCCGCCGGCACCGATGGCTATGTGAACGGCGAAATCGGCGGCGATGTGCTTTTGACCTGCGCAACCGGCGGTTACGGCCACGGGGTTTCAGAGCACATGGTGGCCATGACCTTTGAAATCGTGAAAAAGCTGCACCTCTACCGGGATGAGCAGATCAAGGGCCGCTGGCAGGGCCGGGGTCAGGTAAAAAGCATCCTGGGTTCAGTGGTTCTGGTGGTGGGTCTGGGGGACATCGGCTGCGAGTACGCCTGGCGCATGAAGGCCCTGGGCGCCCATATCATCGGCGTCCGCCGGACCATGCAGCCCAAGCCTGACTGTGTGGATGAACTCTACCTTTCGGACAAACTCGATGAACTTTTGCCGAGGGCCGACATCGTAGCCATGATTCTGCCCGGCGTTGCCGGCACCGCCGGGATAATCGGCCAAAAACAGCTTGCCCTCATGAAGGACGGGGCGGTGATTATTAACGGCGGCCGGGGATCGGCCATAGACACGGATGCCCTCTGCGACGCCCTGGAATCGGGCCACTTGGGCGGCGCCGGTCTTGATGTGACCATGCCGGAACCTCTGCCTGCGGGACACAGGCTCTGGAAAATCGAGAACGCGGTTATCACCCCCCATATCGCCGGGGGCCGCAACATGCCGGAGACCGTTGAACATATCATGAAGCTGAATCTGGAAAACGCCGGCCGTTTCATCAAGGGTGAAACACTGGAAAGTTTGGTGGATGTAAAGACCGGGTACCGGAATCCATCACCGAGGCCTGCTTCCCTGCAGGAAGCCTGAGCCGAGGTTCCCCGCCGGAAGGCGGGGGAATAGGTGTGTAAATTTTCACCTTCCTTGCATAAAATATGTTTCTAATATATAGTACAAACATGGTCAGATTTTTTCAAAAAAAGTTTCCGGGCGGCAGCTTGCGGCTTCCCCTTATCGTTTTGACGGCGTTTTTGGCTCTTTCCGCCGTTTTTGCGGAAGGCTTCGTCTTTGCCCATCTTGACCATAACTGCATTGGGGAACATTGTTCCGTCTGTCTGCAAATAGAAATCGCTCAAAATCTGCTTGAAGGATTGGGGCGAATGGGTGTATTTGCCCTCACCGCCGGCCTTATCCCGCAAATCTTCGCGATCACTAAAAGCCGCCCATCCTTTGCCCTTATTCCTCAAACCCTTGTTTGCTTAAAAATAAAATATAATTCCTGAAACAAGCCTCCAAAAGCATTTCCTTAAATTTTAATCTTTATAGGGAAAATGTTTTTTCTTCAAAACAGTATTTTCATAATTGGAGGTTATTTTATGAAACGGGTATTTTTACTCATCATAAGCGTTATTGCTATTTTGATTAGTGTCTCCGGCTGTACGCAAAAGAAAAATATTCAAAACACAAACGGAAAAATCACTATAACGGCGACCATATTTCCGCCCTATGATTTTGTCCGCGCCATTGCCGGAGATAGGGTAAATCTAACCATGTTATTACCCCCGGCATCTGAAAGCCACTCATTTGAACCTACGCCAAAAGATATTATCACCATTCAAAACAGTGATATTTTTATCTATGTGGGCGGTGAATCCGATGAGTGGGTCAATAGAATTTTGGAATCCATGGACACCCGCACTATGACCATTATTTCACTTATGGATATTGTTGAGGCGGTGGAAGAAGAAATTGTGGAAGGCATGGAAGTGGAGGAGGAAGAGGAGGTTGCCTATGATGAGCATGTATGGACATCTCCGCAAAATGCGGTGCGTATTGTGCAGGCAATAACGGAAACACTCTGTAAAGTGGATGCGGTAAACGCGGATTTGTATCGTCAGAATGGAGCGCACTATATCGCTGAACTCCGTGATCTTGATACCGCTTTTCAGGCGGTAGTAGATAATGCAAACCGGAACACAATAGTTTTCGGCGACCGTTTCCCCTTTCGCTATTTTGCGGATCGCTATGGACTTTCCTATTTCGCCGCCTTTCCCGGCTGTTCCACTGAAACAGAACCGAGTGCGGGAACCGTAGCTTTTCTCATTGACAAAATAAAACATGAGCGCATACCCGTTGTTTTTCATATTGAACTGGGCAATGAACGAATGGCGGACACCATCGCAGAAGAAACCGGCGCGGAAAAATTACTGCTCCACGCCTGCCATAATATTTCAAAAAAAGATTTTGAAAACGGCGTAACCTATGTGGATCTTATGCGTCAAAATGTTGAGAATTTACGGAAGGCATTGCAATGACCATCAAAGACACCGGCGCCATAATCACCTGTAAAAATACCGCCTTCGGGTATGACGGGCAAAGGGTAATAGCCGGACTTAATTTTTCGGTTAAGGCGGGTGATTATCTTTGCATTGTGGGTGCAAACGGCTCCGGCAAAAGTACCCTTATCAAGGGGATGCTGCGTTTGATCAATCCGCTTCAGGGTGAGATTATATTTTGTAATAGGTTCAAAAAGGATAGCATCGGTTATCTTTCCCAACAAACCGCCGTAAAAAAAGATTTTCCCGCCGGTGTTTTTGAAATAGTCCTTTCCGGAGCCGCAGGCGGCATGGGGCTTCGCCCGTTTTATTCCGCAAAAGAAAAGCGGCGGGCGCTGGAAAATATGGATCATCTTGGAATAGCGGACTTGAAGGAACGAAGTTTTAGTGAACTATCAGGCGGACAACAGCGGCGTGTCCTCATAGGGCGCGCCCTTTGCGCCTCCCATGGGCTGCTTGTATTAGACGAACCGGCCGCCGGACTCGACCCCTTGGCTGCGGCGGAGCTCTATACCCTGCTGCAAAAGATCAATACCACAATGGATATCACCATAATCATGGTTTCCCACGATATTGAGGCGGCGGAAAAGTACGCAGCAAAAATACTGCATTTACAAAATAAGCAGTGTTTTTTTGGAGAAACAAAGGAATACCTGATTTCCGCTATCGGAAAACAGTTTTTAGATATTAAAAAGGAGGATGGAGATGGTTTCTAA
>BOAV01000096.1 GCA_026002045.1 Spirochaetia bacterium
CCGCCATCCATTCCCCCCGCGCCGCCCGCCATGAAGTTGACAATTTCTATCCGGTCGCCATCCTTCAATATGACAGAAGCATAATCCTCTTTACGCACCACCCTATCGTTGAGTCCCACGGCGATTCTGCTTTTGTCATAGCCCTGGTCCCGCAAAAAATCTTCCAGGCCGGAAGGCGTTACCGCCATTGGAATGCCGTTCACTTGCACCATCATCTTTCCCCTTCAAAAATTTTAAAAAAAAGGCCCCACAAAGAACTACACCGACGGTGGTGTACCCCTTTGTGAAGCCGGAGAAAAGCTGAAGCTTTTCTCTCGGAGAACGGCTTTAGCCGTTCTCCATCACTCTGGAAACAGATTAAAATTTTTTTGGGGGAATGTCAAGATGGATTTGGAACCCGTGTTTCCAAAAATTCTGCCGGTGTTATGATAAATGATTCTTTGGGAAAGTGTTTTATATTTCCGGTGACAAGAAATGCGCCACAGTATTTTGCGGTGTCGTAAAATTTGCGGTCCGATTCATCGGGCAAAGGAATAGTGCTTGCTGCCGGTACAACAGATAAGCCGTATTTCACAATATCCATAAGGATTTCTTTTGTTTTTGAGCCTGAAAACTTCAATTTTGGACGGTACAATACAGCCGAGTATTCTTGCATAATTGGATGGCTATAACAGGGAATTACCTGATCGTGCGACATCAATGCAATTATTTTTGCCGGATTTCCGCCGGGGGTCCATAAAGCTGATACTAAAATATTGGTATCAAGTACAACCTTAAACATTATTAGCGCGTACGGCCTGTATTTCTGCGTCAATTTCCGCATCGGATAAGGGGCCGCGTTCTTCCGCCTCCGCCCAGATGCTGTTGAGCAAGCGCATGGATTTTGCCTGACGGATGCTCCTGACTGTTTCGTCAAATCCGGCGTCCGCAACGCTTATCAGTATTGCCGTTGGTTTCCCATTGTTTGTAATCGCAATTTCACCTTCCAGCCTGAGTTTTTCCCAAGTCTCCCTGGGCGCCGTGGTAAGTTCACGTTCTGACAAAAATTTCATACTTGTTATTCCTCATTTTTATCATATGTCATTATCAAGCGATTATCAAATAGTTATCAGACGGCCTTCCTTCCCAACTGAAAGGCCTTCCGGTTTGCTTCACCCACTGCGGCGTCCTTACCGGCGAACATTTTCTGGATCGTATTTTCCAGGGTTTCCGCTTTGATGGGCAGGAAAGGAGAAGCGGCCCCCACCATGACCATATTTACCGCACGGGCCAGCCCCGCCTCTTTTGCCAGCGCCGCCGCCTCCACGATCCGGGAGAGGGGAAAGCCCTCGATGGCTTTAAGTACCGAAGGAAGTTCCGGATAGTTGGGGATATTGACGAAGGGTTCCGCCGCCGTTACCAGCGCCCCATTGGGGGAAAGCCATGCGGTATAGCGGAGGCTTTCCAATGGTTCCATGGAGATGATGAGATCCGCGCCGCCCTGGGGCACCATATCCGACGCGATGGCCCCGTCGGATATGCGGAGGTGGGCCAGAACCGCCCCGCCCCGCTGGGCCATGCCGTGGACCTCGGACTGGCGCACCGCGAGGCCCTCTTTAACCGCAGCTTTGGCGATGATGGCGGCGATGGAGAGGACCCCCTGTCCACCGACACCTGCAAGGATGATGTCCTTCTTCATTTGACGGCTCCTTTTGCCTGTGCGGCCGCTTTCTGCCGTTTGCGGAAAGCCTCAAGGCATTCCCGTTTAAAGACAACCACCGAAAGGCCCCGGTATTCAACTTCCGCCTTGAGCTTTGCGGCGTTTTCGTCCAGGAACTGCTTTTTCGCTTCCAGTTCCAGGATGTGTTCCGGCTTGACCCCCAGGCCCAGAATGAGGGCTTTGAGTTTATCGGAACTCACCATGGTCTCCTGGCAGCCGGTCATGGCCACGATGGAGTTATCCAGAATGATGAGGGTCATGGGGGTGTCGGCGGCAACGGCGTCGATAAGGCCGGTGATCCCTGAATGGATAAAGGTTGAATCCCCGATGACGCCGATGGAGTATGGAATACCCGCCTCGGCGGCCCCCCGGGCCATGCCCACGGAAGCGCCCATGCAGACGATGGTCTCCGGCACCTCGTAGGGCGGGCTGGCCCCCAGGCTGTAACAGCCGATGTCGGATAATACCGCCACGCTGGGGTGTTTCGGCGCCGGGTCCAGTTCGGCCACTACTTTCTTGATGGTCTCGTAACTATCCCCGTGGGGGCAGCCCTGGCAAAGTTGCGGCGGGCGGCCGGGTAACGTTGACAATGCCACAGTGGCGGCATTTAAGACATTTGGCCGGGGATGAAGCCCCAAACTTTTTCGGACATTGTCGGGGTCCAGTTCTCCGGTCCGTGGAACAACCATACCTTCGGTATAGTTGTCCTTGGAGTTGCCTGTGGCAACTCCATTCAATTTCCCCAGAATCGTAATGTTTTGGGGCAGAATCCCCCGGAGTTTTTCCTCGATAAAGGGCTGGCCTTCTTCGATGACCAAAACCCTTTCCGCCCTTTCGCAGAGTTTACGGACGGAAGACACCGGGATGGGATAGGCCCCGATGTGGAGCCGTGCCGGTGTTTTGCCGCCCCGTTGGGTGATGAGATCATCAAGATTTTCTTCATAGTAGTTGCCCCCAAGGCCGGAGGTGATCACCGCAAAACCGGTGTCTCTATTCTCAAGCTCAAGCCTGTTGACGGCGTGGGAAGCGGACCATACGGTAATATCCCGCTGCTTTTCGATAAGAGCGGCGTAGTTCCGCCGGGCGTATACGGGAAGGAGCATCCACTGGGTCTTGTCATCCCCCTTGCCCGCAGGATTCTGAGCCAGGGCGGGGCGGACCGTAACCGCGGCCCGGGCGTGGGAAAGCCGGGTGCACAGCCTGAGCATCACCGGCACATGGAAACGCTCGGAGACCTCGAAGGCTTCCCGCGCCATATTGTAGGCTTCCTGCTGGTTCCGGGGTTCCAGACAGGGAATAAGGGCGAAATTCGCGTAAAACCGGGAATCCTGCTCGTTCTGGGAACTGTGCATCCCCGGATCATCCGCCACGGCGATCAGGAGGCCCCCTTTGATCCCCAAAAGGCTGCCGTTGATAAAGGGGTCTGCGGCCACATTAAGCCCCACATGCTTCATGGTGACGATGGAACGCCGCCCGGCAAAGGAGGCCCCCAGCGCCGCTTCCAGAGCGGTTTTTTCATTAGCGCACCACTGCGCCCGGACTTCGCCCGCCTGGGGATCGTCCTGCAAATATTCCATAATTTCGGTGGAAGGGGTGCCGGGGTAGCCGTAGGCGGCGCTTAATCCCGCATGGATGGCGCCGAGGGCCACCGCCTCATCCCCTAAAAGGGCCTGTTCATTCAATTTCGGGTCTCCGTTAGGTAAAGATGTATAGGGTTTTATGCTACCCTAAAACACATCCCCCCTGCAACCGTACGCATTGCCTCCCTCTGCCCGCTCTTGAATTATTTTCTGCCCGCCATCAAACTGATTAACAAGACCGGGGCGGCTCCAATAGAATTTATGGTGAGGCATTACGCAATATGAATATGTTTACCCTGTTGATGCTGGCGGACGATTTAACCGGCGCACTTGATACGGGGGTCCAGTTTGCCAAAAAAGGCATATCGACCCGGGTGCTTTTGTCTCCCGCGATCCCTCATGGGGGAGAGGCTGAAAATGCAGAATCCGCAGCGGTGCTGGTAATCAACACCGATACCCGGCACAGTTCTTCTGCGGATGCGGGAACGGTTATCACCGCCTGTCTTGAGCAGTACCGGGACATCCCATACATATACAAAAAAACCGATTCCACCCTACGGGGAAATATCGGCGCCGAGCTTGAGGCGCTGATGAGGGCGAGGGACATACGGCAGCTGCCCTTTGTACCGGCCTATCCCGGCCTGGGCCGGACCACCGCCGGTGGGCATCAACTCCTCAGGGGCGTCCCCATCAATAAGACCGACATGGCGGCGGATGTCCTCAACCCGATCCGGCACAGCTTTATCCCGGACATCGTCGGCGAGGAATCGGATATCCCGGTCCGGCTTATCTCGATGAGGGACTCCGCTCCAAACCCGGCGCCTCAAAAAAAAGAAATTCTGGTCTATGACTGCGAAACCGCCGGTGATCTGCGGGACATTGCCCGTTCCCTTAAAGCGCAGGGGCTCCTCTCCGTTACCGCAGGCTGCGCGGGTTTCGCCGAATTCCTCATGGAGGAAATTCCCTTCCCCGCACAGGCAGAAACCGTCAGGGCCGATAAGGACGACATTCCCAGGCTCCCAATCCTAATCCTCTCCGGAAGCCGTCATCCGGTGTCCATTGCACAGGTGAAAACCGCTTTGAACAACGGAATTCCGGGCATCACCGTTGACGGAGAAAAGCTCCTCCATCCGGAGTGGTTTTCCGGGGAAGAAGCGGCGGCCCTTGAGGATAACTGCGCGGAAACCCTGAAGCAACAGGGGGTGTGCATTCTGGGAACCGCCATGGCCATGGGGCAGATCGCTGAACGGGAAAAACGGGCCGAACAAAAAAAACAAAACGGCCGGACTCCGGGCGCCGCCGGAGTGGCGGGGTTTTTGGGAAAACTCCTGGAAGGGATACTCCCAAAGACCGGCCCCCTGCATCTGGTTATTTTTGGGGGGGATACCCTTTTGGGGATTATGAAAATTCTGAAATTTGAGTATATTATACCTATCAAAGAAATAAGTCCGGGGATCGTCCTTGCCCGTGTGGAAGGAAAAGGGGGAAGCTCCTTCATCGTCACCAAATCGGGCGCCTTTGGCGATCCGGGGATGATCGAAACCATTCGGGCCTATTTCGCATAAGAGGAGTTTACCATGTACGAATATAAACCTAAGGGAACCTGTTCAACCAAAATTCATTTTGACATAACGGACAACAAGGTTCATTCGGTTTCTTTTGAAAAGGGCTGTAACGGAAACCTCAAGGCAATTTCCGCATTGGCGGAGGGGATGGATGCGGATGAGCTTATCAAAAAACTCAAAGGGATACGGTGCGGCATCAAGGCAACTTCCTGCGGGGATCAATTTGCCCAGGCCCTTGAAAAATACAAATGATCACCGGGAAGTTATTACTTCATACTTGCTGCGCCCCCTGTTCGGTGAAATGTATCGACAGTCTTGCTGCAGAAGATCTGCGGCCCACATTATTTTGGTACAACCCAAATATCCATCCCTTTACGGAATACCGGAGCCGCCGGGACACCCTTGTCAAATTTGCCGCAGATGCGGGTCTGGAACTTATCAGTAATGATGAGTACGGACTCCGTTTATTTTTGCGCAATATGCCTGCTGATAAGGCGCCGGAAAGGTGCGCTTACTGTTACCGGCTGCGGCTTGAAAAAACCGCCGCACAGGCAGCGGAAGCGGGCTTCGACTATTTCAGCACCACCCTCCTTATCAGTCCCTATCAAAACCACGATCTTATCCGCGCCATTGGCGAAGAGCTGGGTGAAGCCTACGGTGTAAAATTTTTATACCGGGACTTCCGTCCGCTCTTCCGCTCAGGACAGGGCAAGGCGCGGGAGCTTGGTTTATACATGCAGAAATACTGCGGATGTATTTTCAGTGAAGAAGAACGGTACACATAAATTCTTACCTCCGTCCCCCGCGTCCGGCTGCGTATGCGCCGCCATTTTCAGAAACCATCGTTACCATGCCGCTGAGTTTGATATCCGCGCGCTTTTTTCCGTTGATCAGCAGCGTATAGGTTTTTCCTGCCGCGAGATCCGGGGAAGCAAAAGCCGAAGCGGTGCAGGCGGTACGGCTGGTGTAGGAAAGCAGCTCCCGTCCGTTTGCATCCGCAAGGGAAATGACGCTGCCCGCCGCTACCTGCGAAGTGTATGAAACGAGCAGACTCATCCGGGTGGATTGGGACGCGGGGGGCAGTGAAGTCCCGGCGGTAATGAGCCGCCCGCCGGTGATAACAAAATTCCGGTCAAAGTCAATTGCGCCCTGCATTCCCATACTCGGTCCGCTCAGCTTAACAAAACCGCCGTCCAGATACACATCGCCGTTGGCGTCAATGCCGTCGCCAATCGACAGGGCCTCAATGGTTCCCCCGGTGATACGGATATAAGGAGTTTTATTCGATGATGCGAAGCGGTCATTCGCCGAACCCCCGTCAACGCCGCCCGCCGCGTTGATCGCGTCATCGGAAGAAGTAAGGGTGATGTTTCCTCCGTTGATGTCAATCGTGGCCCCTTCCAGCCCCTCGTAGCATTTGTGCGCAACGATAAGCCCATCGTCTATACGCAGCGCGTTGTCGGCGTGAAATGCGTCATCCCCGGTCTGAATGGAGAATGAGCCGCCGCTTACCGTAACATTGCCATTGGAATGAAAGGCGTCATCTTCCGCGTCAACAGTGAATGTACCGCCGCTGATCAGAAGAAATGTACCGGCCTTAAACCCCTTCTTGCTATCCGAATCATTCGAAGCCGCAGCAACAGATTGCGATGGTGGACCAAAAGCGCGCCCTCCCCAACCGCCGCCGCGTCCGCCGCCCATCTGCGGGATCTGAACCGGCGCATTGGCGGAACCTCCGCCGGTAGTAATACTGTAGCTTCCGCCGGTAATTGTCAGACCCGTCTCCGCCTGCACCGCATCGGCGCCGGTTTTAAGCGTATAGGTCCCGCCGTCCAGCGCAATGAAGCCCTTTGCGGGATCCTTATCGTTATTTGATTTGATACCGTCATTGCCCGCATTGATCACAAAGGTCCCGTCCAGTATGGCCAGCGCGTCCCGTCCGCGTAAACCGTCATTGACCGCAGTAACCCTCATATTTCCACCGGTGATAACGAGCTTGTCCTTTGAGGCGATTCCGTTGCGGTATCGCCCGTTAACCGTGAGCGATCCTGAACCGGTAATCGACAGATTATCTGCGGCAAAGATCGCCGCATCAGGTTCGTCTGTTCCCGGCTCAAACACGTAAGACACCGCATCGGTGATCAGGTTCTCCGTTCCGGCGCTCAGGATGAGTACGGTCTTTTTCGCCTGTTTCATATAAAGGGGCGTTCCCGTTGATGAGGAAAGCCGGACCCCGTTCAGGACGAGGCGCACAAGGGCGTTCTTGCCCGCGTTGACCAGAATCTGTCCGTCGTTCCAAGTGCCCGACAGCACATAGTCCCCCGCCTGGCTGATCGTAACCGTTTTGCCGGAAACAGAAACCCCGGAGCCGGTAATTTGTGCACCAATACCATTCAGCATAATTTGCGTAGCATTTTGTGACCAGGTAAGGTCAATATCTTCCGGTTTATATTCAAAGACCGATGCCGATGAAGATGCCGCCAACACAGCCGGATCTGTCTGCCCGTTTGCCGTCAATGAAACAACAAGCCCAATCATTGCGATTGCCGCCAACAGTATTACTTTTATTTTCTTTTTCATAATTCCGGATTCTCCGTGTGTTCCCGTCCGACAGAAATGTTCAGATTACCATTGAGCGTGCGCAGGGCGTCGATAAAACGCTTCGGCGCCACCGGCCCCTTGAGCTGTACCCGGTAGGTCAATTCGTAGAGGCTCCCCATATTGGTGGTCTTAACCGTGTCGAGTTCGGCGCTTGCCGCATACTCCGCGAAGGCTGCGTCAAACAGGCCGTCGTAGTCCAGATTCTCCGGTATCGTAATTTTTAAGATACGGGCGTTCTGGGGCCCGCTCCCGAACTTGAGCGCCGGAAGCAGCAGATTCATGCAGCCGACCACGAGCAGAAAGAGCAGGCCGTAAAAGAGATAGCCCATCCCCGTGACAAAGCCGATAGCCATGGCAAAAAATATCGCGCCGATATCCCGTGAATTCCCCGGTATCGATCGGAACCGCACCAGGCTGAAGGCGCCGGCCACAGCCACCCCCGCGCCGATATTGCCGTTAACCAGCATGACGATAATCTGCACGGTGGCAGGCAGCAGCGCCAGGGTAATCACAAAATTTTTATTGTACCTGCGGTTTGCCATATAAACCGCCGCCACCCCAAGACCGAAAAGGAGCGACGCGGCCATACAGAGCAGCACATTACCCACGCGCAGGTTTCCGTCCAGCACACTTCCGGTTAAAAATGAAATCATTAATGTTCCCCCTTGTTGTTCATCAGGCGATCAGTTGTTCCTCTGAAAAACAAAACTGCCGGTTCAGAATAAAATTCCTATAGCAGGTCCCGTATTTTGAAAAAGACACGGGAAAGGCCCCGTATTCGCTCAACAGACGGCTCAGCCACAACGGAATGGAGAAGGCCGTTTTGACTTCCATCAAAACCTTATCAGGATCAAGCACCGGCATGCCGTAATCACCCCTGTCAAGGCAGCAGTCGTCCTGACGGAAACGGATACCCGAATCAAAGGTGATACGCAGATCCAGGTCTTCCACACCGGACAGCGCGATCCGATCATAGCGGAGGTACACCCTGGGCTCCACCGGGTAGAGCCGCAGGAACTGCCCGATTTCTTCCGCAACCTGCTTATCATTTTGAGAAACAAGCTCTCCGCATATTTGCTCCCAGGCCTTATCAAGCGGGAAGCCCTGCGCCAGCGCGTAGGGCAGCGCGATCCGGCGCTTGTAAACCCGTTTCTTAAATTTTTTCTTCAATTCAAGAAAGACCCTTGAATCAGATTCAGGTCTTCCATAACAGCGCAGCCGCAGCTTTTCCTTGTACACGGGTTTTGCGATAGAAGCACGGATCAAATCGTACCGCTCCGTATCGTAGTAGATGTTGCCGATTGAATATGAGCCATACTTGTCCTTGGCCGTTTTGCCCTCCAGGGCAAGCAGAAGCGCCCCATACTGCGCCCGGTTAAGTATATATTTTGTTTCAAAACGCTCGAAAATCATCTGAGCCATACATTCCTCCACTAAATAATAAGCAATAACCATGCCAAGACGTTTATCCACGATTTTGAACGAAAAGACGCACTTTTTCTCAAAAAAACGCTTCAAAAGTGAAGTTGTTGGCGGGAGCGGAGAAGCAACCGGGAATTTTTTACCCAGTAGGAAATTCCCGGTCCCTTGTGATAAAGTGTACCTGATATGACGACTGCTATCGACCCCCGCTTTCAGCGGCTGACACTGCTTACCGGCGCGGAGGCGGCCCGGGCCCTTGCGGAGAAGCGGGTCATCGTGTTCGGCATCGGGGGCGTGGGGAGCTGGTGTGCGGAGGCCCTGGTGCGATCCGGCATCGGCGCCGTGGACATCGTGGATTCCGACACGGTGTGTATCACCAACATCAACCGCCAGGTCCAGGCCACCAGCCGCACCGTGGGACTCTCCAAAACAGAGACCCTCAGGGACCGGCTCCTTGAGATAAATCCCGCCTGCAAGATCACCGCTTACGGAAAAGTTTTTTCACGGGAGACCGCCGGCCTCTTTAACATTGCCGGGGCGGATTACGTTATCGACGCCATCGACAGCCTGAGCCACAAACTCGATC
>BOAV01000097.1 GCA_026002045.1 Spirochaetia bacterium
GTTATTCGTGGTTACGGGGTCAGTGTTCTGCCCCAGGTCCACAGCAACCGGTAGTTGTCCTTCCGAACTCCTACAGCATACCAGATAAACCGCATACTATTTATCATAGCTTCGTGGTTAAATTCTTTGTTATTTTAGAGATATCTTTTATTCAAATTTCCCGCGATTTCCAGCAGCTTTTCCCGTGTATTTGAATCCGGGTCGTCTACCACGGTTTCCAGTAATTCATTCAGGATGATCCCTATGTATTTGCCCGGTTTGACCCCGGCTGCCAGCAGGTCTCTGCCGGAAACGGCCAGGTCTTTAAGGGAGAAGGCATTGCTTCCCGCCAGGACCGTATCCACCCGGCTGAGTAAGGGGAGGAGGAAGTCCCCTCCGGGTTCGAGCCCCGCCATGCCGTAGGCGTCACAGCGGCGCAGGCGGTAGAGGTTTTCCAGGTTTTCTTCCCCGGTGCGGATGATAAAGCGGCGCACCGCGGCATCGCTCCAAATTTCTTCATAATGAAACATGTGTTCTTCGATAAGGCGGCAGACCCCGTCAATTTGGGCGTTGGAATACCGGAGCCGGGTGAGGATCTTCCGGGTGATTTTGGCGGAGACTTTTTCATGCTGATGGAAGGTCCAGATTCCACTCCCGTCGAGCTGCCGCACCGCGGGTTTGCCGATATCGTGGAAGAGCGCCGCAAGTCCAACCTCAAGGGGGTAAGCTTCCCGGCCCGCGTAATCGCAGGCCAGGAGGGAATGGTCCAGCACGTCAAATTGATGGTAGCCCTTCTGATCGATGCCCCGGCAGTCCGCCAGTTCCGGCAGGATGAGCCCTAAAAGCCCGGTTTGTTCCATAAGCCGGAAGGCGGCGGCGGGATTTGGGCTCCCGATGATCTTGTCCAGCTCATCCCGGATCCGTTCCGGGGAGACCCCTGCGGTCACCGGCAGGGCCTGGGGGATGGCGTCCAGGGTCGGCGGGTCGATGGTAAAGCCAAGCTGGGCGGCAAAACGTACCCCCCGCAGGGGACGGAGGCCGTCTTCGGTAAAGCGCTCCGCGGGGTTTCCCACACAGCGGATCAGCTGTTTTTTGATATCCGTCATGCCCCCAAAGGGGTCCACGGGTTCCTCATCGGGAAGATGCAGGGCAATGGCGTTCATGCGGAAGTCCCGGCGGGAGAGGTCCTCTTCGATGGTGGCGGCATAGGCGATGGTGTCCGGGTGGCGGCCGTCCCGATAGTCCGATTCGGTGCGGAAGGTGGTGACCTCAAGGTCATGGCCCTTGTAATGCACCGTGACGGTCCCGTGTTTAATCCCCGTGGGGATGACCCGCCAGCGCCCGCTGCGGAACAGGGTGATCACTTCCTCAGGGGTGGCATTGGTGGCAAGGTCCCAGTCCTGGGCCTTCTTCCCCCGGAAGAGATCCCGGACCGCCCCGCCCACGAGGTAGACTTCTTTTTCCCGAGCCGCAAAAAGAGCGGCAATTTCCTTTAATATGGGATGAATGTTCGCGTTGCCCATCGGGGAGCACTATACTATAATTATGCCATGTTGGGTATCGCGTTCACCGGCGGGGAAGGTCCCGGCCCGGAACAGTGCCAATCCCTTATTGCGGCGGGGACGCTTATCGTCGCCGCAGACTCGGGGTTAGAGGCTGCGGAAAAGGCGGGGTTTCGCCCGGACTGGATTGTGGGGGACATGGATTCCCTTGACGACCTGGGCCGCCTTGACAAGTATCCGGGGGATCGGATTCTGCTCCACCGGGTAGACAAGGATTACACCGATACGGAACTGGCCCTTAATCTGCTTTTGGAAAAGGGATGCGATGAAACCTGGATTGTGGGTGGAGGGGGAGGCCGGCTGGACCATCTTTTTGCGATCCGTTCCCTCTTTGAACGGGATCGGCCCCCCAATCGGTGGATCACCGCCGCGGAGGATATCCATTGCCTTGAATCCGGGGAACTGGCCCTGGATACGGCGATGGGGGATATTGTTTCGGTTTTTCCTCTGGGCGCAGGCCCCTGGCGGGCTTCAAGCCGGGGGCTTAAATGGTCATTGAACGGTCTGAGCTGGGATCGGGGTTTTTTCGGTATCAGCAACAGGGCCCTGGAAAAAAAAATTGTCATCCGGGCCGAACAGGGGCGGTTCATGGTGATCACGGAGTAGTTTATGATAGATGTCCAAAGTCTTGCGGATACCCGGGACGTGCCGCTGGCAAAGGTGGGGGTCAAAGGGCTTGAATACCCCATCCGGGTGCTGGATAAGCTAAAAAAGGTGCAGCATACTACCGCAAAGGTGGATCTCTATGCGGATCTTCCCCGGCATTTCAAGGGCACCCACATGAGCCGGTTCATCGAAATTTTTCACCGTTACCGGGAGGATCTTTCCATGCCCCGGTTTTTGGATATGCTTACAGCCATCAGGGAGGATCTGGAGGCTGAAGCGGCCTTCGGCTCCGTCTCTTTTCCTTTTTTTCTGGAGAAAAAGGCCCCGGTTTCGGGGCTGCCGGGGATGATGTCCTATGAATGTTGTTACCAGGGCTGGGTCAAGGCGCCGGAGGCTGCCGGGGACCGGCAATTTACTGTCCGGGTTGGGGTACCGGTAACCACGGTCTGCCCCTGTTCAAAGGCGATCAGCGACCGGGGCGCCCATAATCAGCGGGGCGTTGTCCGGGTGGAACTGGAGTTGGGGCCCTTCTTCTGGATAGAGGATATCATCAAGATAGTGGAAAAGGCCGCTTCAAGTCCGGTTTATTCCCTTTTAAAGCGGGAGGATGAAAAATTCGTCACCGAGCATGCCTATGACAACCCCAAATTTGTTGAAGATCTGGTGAGGGATGTGTATATTCAAATAAAAGCTTTGAAGTTTTTCCCCCGGTTTTCGGTGGAGGCGGAAAATTTTGAAAGTATCCATAATCATAGCGCCTTTGCCTATGCCCGGTATGATGAAGCCCAAGATGGAGGAAAACGCCATGAGTCGATTTGATGACAAGGAACCCCTTGTCCCCACGCGGACCCTGGAAAAACAGGGTGTCGCCGCCATCGGCAATTTGGCCGGCGGGGTATTTCTCTTTATCATGGGCGCATTGGGAATCCGGCTCCCCATTGTGGGGATCATCATGGGGGTGGTCAGCGCCGCGGTGGGGCTGGGCGCAATCCTCTCCAAAGACCCCGCTGATAAAAAACCCGGCGCCGTTCTCATCGGCGGCGGCGCCCTGGTGATCCTTGCCCGGGTGGGGGCCGCCTTTATCCGGCCCGTGGCAGGAACCCTGCTCAGTATCGGGGCCGTCGGCCTTTTTGCCATGGGCATCATGAACGGCATCAAATTTCTCAAGGGCCTCAAAAGCCGGGGTTAGGTGGTGTACACACCTTGACTTATTTTTTTGAAACCTACGGCTGCCAGATGAACACCGCCGAGTCGGCGGCGCTGGATCTGGTGTGCCGGGAACGGGGCTGGAAAATCGCCTCCGACGGGGAAGGCGCGGACCTGGTACTCCTCAACACCTGTTCGGTGCGGGCTACCGCAGAGCAGCGGGTCATGGGGCGGCTCGGGTTCTACGGGGCCCTGAAAAAAAACCGGGGCGCCGAAAAACGGCCCCTCACCCTGGTGGTGGCGGGCTGTATGGCCCAGCGGCTGGGGGAAAAGCTTAAGGCGAAGGCCCCAGCCGTGGATTATGTGATGGGTACCTCCGCCCGTTCGACCTTTCCCCTGATCCTGGAAGCTGTAGAAAAGGACATTCCCCCGGAACAGAATCCGGGTTTTGGACTTGACGCGGAAAAGCCGGTATTTTCCTTTTCGGCATCCCACCTGGAAGAAGGGGCGGGGGAGAGCCCCCTGCGCAGTTTTGTCCCCATCATGCACGGGTGCAATAACTTCTGCTCCTACTGCATCGTCCCCTATGTCCGGGGCCGGGAAATCTCCCGGAATCCCGCCGCAATCCTCGAAGAAATACGCCTTTTGGCGGAACGGGGGGTACGGGAAATCACCCTTTTGGGGCAAAACGTCAACACCTACCATTGGGAAGGGGCAGGCAGTTTAGATTTTCAAGGGAAATCTTTGGATTTCCCAGGTCTGCTGCGGCTTATTGCGGCGGAACTTGAGCAGGGGCTCTCCGGTTCTCCCTCCGGTATTCGCTGGGTGCGTTTTTTGTCGGCAAACCCCAGGGATTTTTCCCGTGAGGCCATCTCTGTCATGGCGGAACATCCGGTTTTCTGCCGCCACCTCCACCTCTGCGTCCAACACGGTTCCAATTCGATCCTCGCCGCCATGAACCGCCGCTACACCCGTGAGGATTATCTGGAACTGGCCGCCGAAATCCGCGCCGCAATGCCGGGGATCACCCTTTCCACGGATATCCTGGTGGGCTTTCCCGGCGAAACCGAGGCGGATCTGGAAGAAACCCTCGCCCTAATGGAGGATGTGAAATTCCTCTATTCTTTTATGTACCATTACAACCCCCGGGAGGGGACCGCCGCCTATGAGCTGCCGGGCCGCATTGACGAGAAGGTCAAACGGGAGCGGCTGGCCCGGGTGATCGCCCTCCAGAAACAGCATACCCAGGAACTGCTCAAAAGCCGGCTTGGCTCACGGGAAACCGTTTTAATTGAGGGAATTTCCCGGAAAAATGCCGATGAATTAATAACCCGTACTGAACGGGATGAAATGGCGGTAGTAAGCGGCAAGGCTTCCATGATAGGATCATTTGCGGAGCTTACCCTTTCCGGTCTGCGGGGGAATACCTTCCGAGCAAAGGAGTTGATATCATGCCTTGGCGTTTGATTGGGTTCATTCTTATTTTTGCAGTTTTTGTCGCTTTTATCGGGTTCAATCTGGACAACAAGAGCGATATTTCCTTTGGATTTACCAGGGTAGAGCAGGCGCCGGTCTATTTAACCGTCTTTTTTTCCTTTGCGCTGGGAATGATCCTGGCCGTACCCTTTGTCATCTCCATCCGTTCAAAAAAGAAGCTCCAAAAGGGAGAATCCGCGGACCCTTCACCTTCCCGGTTCCTGAAAAAGGGAAAGAAAAAGGATGATTCAGGAAAACCGGAAGAAATTTTAAACGGGGGCAGCGATCCTTATGGGATCAACTAGATTCCCCCTCAGTTTTTTTTCAATTTTTCTGTTGTTTTTTCCCATCCCGGTACACGCTCAAAGCGGAGCCGCCGCTGCGCCGGGGGTTCTGCTGGGTACCGAGATTCAAAATATTGAAAAGACCCTGGGTACACCTGCCCTTACCGGTTCCGGCCGTCACGAAGCGCTGGTGAAATTGGCCCGCCTCTCTGAGCTTTCAGGAAACATCGAAGGGGCCGCCCAAACCTGGACCATGGCCGCTGCTGCGGACCCGGTGAACCGTGACGATCTTGCCCTGATTAAGGGGGCAGCCTGCTATACCGCCATGGGCGAATGGGAAAAAGCCGAAGAGGCGGTCAAGACGGTACTCCTTACGTGCTGGGACAATCAGATCCTGCTCCGTGCCCGTCTCTTGGGCGCCCAGATAGGGGTCTTCAGATCCGGCGCCATTGGCGCCGCCGGCGCGGTTCTTGCCGCCCTTCTGGATGATCCCGGTTACGGGGAATTTAAGGCGTCTATCTGTTATACCCTTTGGAAAACAACCGGCGATGATACCTGGAAGAACCGTCTTGTTACCGAATTTCCCCGGAGCCCCGAAGGCCGCATCGCCGCCGAACCCGGCGCCGGTGGTATAGATGGCGGCCCAATCGGCGCTGCTCCCACCCCCATGTGGCTGCTTATACCCGGCCGGCAGGATATAGTCATCGTACCCTCAGCCCCCATTGCCCCGGCTGTACCCGCTGCTGTCACGTCAACGCCCACCGCCCCGGCCGCCGAAACAAACACGGCAATCCTTCAGATCGGCCTTTTCGGCAGGGAGGGAAATGCCCAGGCAATGGCGGAAAGGCTTAAGGTTGCGGGCTTTACCCCGGTTATCAGCCGCCGCAGCGTCAACGGCGCCGATTATTGGGCGGTATGTGTTTCCGCCGGTTCCGACATGGCCGCAACCATTTTACGGCTCAAGAATGCGGGATTTGAGTCATTTCCGCTGTAGTAGATGATTTTGAAGGTTCTATATGCCCTTAAAGTTCCTCTACTCTCCGGAAGGCAACCCGTCATTTTTCACGGTAGTAAAGGTACTTAATAATTTGGGGTTCGGCTTAAGCATTCATCAAAAGAAAGCCTCTTGACGGCGAATTGTTTTTTCTATTCCCCCGCCGCCTGAGTCAGCGCAATTGCCCCTTCATGCAGGTTCTGTATCCCCATGGCTCCAATGCGTATCCGCGAAAGGCTTAAGGCGCCTCCCTCCCCGGCCCGTTCAACCTGGTAGATTTCCCGGACGGCAGCAGTTCCGGCAGGGCTTCCTGCCAAACTCCCCCCGGCGGGATTATCGGGACGCAGTTCCAATACTTCCTGGGTTTCTATCATGAAAAAGGCGTACCGGCCCTTTTTTGCTGTTCCCCCGGAATTTAGTTCATAGGTCCCGTCGCGGGAAAAATGGAGCTTTCCGATGGAACCATCGTAGAGGGCGTCAATATAGGAATCCACCGTCGAAGCTGTCTGTTGGGCGTTTTTTTTAACCGTACCGGCCCGGCGGTAGGAACCGTCCCAGGAGTTATTCATATTGATTTTCAGGTGCACATCTTCGAATATCCTTACCCGGATGCTGTCCAGGGATTCCAGCTCAATATCGATGGAACGCCGTAAGGTGGTAACCGAGATGTTTTGAGCCGATATGTAGAGCCCGTACCGGGTATGGCTGGAATTCTGCCAGGTAAAGATCTGCTGGGCGTCATCGCCAAAGAAGATCAGTTCCCGGCTTGCGGGATCAAAATAGATATACTGGCGGCTGTCCACTGTCCCCTGGGGGCTCACATAATACCAAAGGTCGTTGATAAATTCTTCAAAAACACCCGGCTTGCCGCTTAACAGTTCCCGGAGCCGCCGCTGCTCAACCTGGGAACCGGGGGCCCGGGTAATTTTGCTTTGTTCATAAAGCCCCTTCAGCGAATTGTAGGTATAGGTGATTTCAACCTGATCCAGCATATTCTCCGATTCAGAATCATGCCCGTAGACGGTGATGGGAAAACTCTGCCCGTTGGCAAGCCCAAGCTGATAAGCCTGGGTCCGCTCCGATTCCTGTACCACAATGGAACCTTCGATCAGCAGCTCCGCGATTTTGCTGAATGGCCGCTCTGATTGCCCGTTCCGGGTTTGATTCCTCCTGAAAACCGTCAGGGTCTGCTCCCCGAGGCTGTTCATGCCGGTCACCAGAATGCAGGCGCTCCGGTCCCCGATAAGATCCTGGGCGTACAGGGAAACGGTGCCGAGCCGGGATGCGGCTGTGGGGGCATTCCAGACCCGTTTGTAGACCCGGTCGATTTCATCATAATCAATATAGGTGATATACACGGGGCTTTCGATTTCAAGGAGGTTCCGGTAGGCGATGAACTGTTCCTCCGGGGGGTCCTCGTCAAAATCCTGGCTCAGGACGGCGATCATGATTTCCCCTTCCTCAAGGGCCACCCTGGTACTGACACTGTCCTCGTAGGCCATCCGTTCCGCGCCGGCGCCGCTTTCACGGGAAGCGGCGTCAGGTTCCTGGGGAATGATGATCCGTATTTGCTGCCGTTCCTGTTTTTTTCGGGGAAGCAGGCTGTCCTGGGGCTGTGAAATCGCCGCCCCCAAAACCAGGGCGGCGAGGATAACAAGGATCAGTGTACTTATTTGAAAAAATCTTTTAGTCATCTATACAAAAGGCTGCCGGAGCGTTCAGAGCCCGGTCATATAGGCTTTGGCGGCGGTTTGTACCCGGGAATCAACATTCAGGGCGATAACCAGAGCCCGCCAGAGCGAAAATTCCATCACCCGTGAATAACGCATATAATTTGCCCCCGCGCCCAGCAGGGTAGGGGAGAGCCCTTCCGAGGAGGCGGTGATCAGCAGGGTATAGGTCATGCCGGAAGGGGAAGCGCCCTGCCGGGCAGCCTCCCGCAAGGCGCCGGTAAAATCCGCAGTCTCTGAGCCCGGAAGCGAAGAACGGAGCTGTTTTTTTACCTCTTCCCTGGTCCCCTCGCCGTTGATGGGGCCGGAAAAGAGAGTCCGGGCCGTTTCTCCGGCAATCCAGAGCTTAAGGAAGTCCCCTTCCTGAAGCAATGAGTCAATCACATAGTCACAAACCCAGTTTACCGCCCCGTCATCGGCCTCCTGCATTGCCACAGAGCCGTCCATAATGATATTCACCGTTATGGGGATACTCCGGCTATCGGCGGCCCGGACCCCCTGGGGCAGCAAAAGAGCCCCAACCAGGAAGCCCAGAAGCTGTTTTTTGTTTATAAGTCTACTCATACTGATAAATATAGTATATTTTAAAAATTATATGTGCAAGATGCTTTACTTTTTATAAGGAATGGCGATAGAATGGATATAGAATTTAAATTTTGTTTATGATAAATTTATTCTAAAGAGGAGATAAAACATGGCCGCCATTGACCTGCCCAAGAGTCCAAACGTATTCCACCCCGAAAAGCCGAGCGCCGTAGGGTCCAGGAATTCCTTAGCCCAGGAGTACCGGGATCAGCAGAATGAGGTTAATCAGCTTCTGGAAGAAGAAACAAATAAGGTGATTAACCACCTTTCCGCCAAACTGCCCAAGGATGCGCTTGAACGCCTGGATGTTATGGGCGGTGTGAAGGAAAAACTCTACAACTACTTCAACCAGAATTACCAGAACATGTTCAACCGTTACATGGTAACCAGTGAAGATGAAATGGTGAAGAAGGTGCGGAATTTTATCGACAAGGAAGAGACGAAGGTCCTTGCCCGGTATACTCCCAAGGAAGTGGGGGACCTTCTTGACGCGGTCGGCGGGGCCGACAAGTTCAACACCGGCGAAATTGAAAAGTCCATGGTCAACATGTACGGCCATTTGCAGGGGCATATTCAGCGGGGCGTCAATGAGCTGGAAACCCATACCAACAGCATTCTGCGGCAGAAAACCGATACCGGCGCCTTTGTCCGGGGCGAAAATGCCTATTCCATCGTCAAATGCGCCTTCAAGGACAACCTCCGCAAGCCAAAAACCGTTTCTGACGTCAAGCTTTCGGTGAATATCCTTGATTCGGAGCTTATCAGCCCCATTTTTCATTATCAGGTGACCGTGGAATACCTCATTAAGGACCTGCTTTCCAAGCATATCATCGATAGCATCGATCGTACCATTGAAAAGCTCAAGGATGACCGGATTGATGCGGGTCAGGAAGAACTTTCTGACAGTGAAATCATCTTTAACAAGATAAACCAGGTCGAAGACTACACCGACGACAAGCCGGAGGATCCCAAATCAAAGCGTTATGCCCTTGTCGCTAAGGCCGTTTTTGAACGGATCAGCGATCTGCGCGCCGAAATTGACCCCGCAACCTTTGATCAGCAGAACATTCGGGAAAACCTCA
>BOAV01000098.1 GCA_026002045.1 Spirochaetia bacterium
AGCGGCGACACGATGCGTATCGAAACACTTGGCGGCACATTCAAGGGTAAAAAGTGGTGACTCAGGAAAAGGGCGCAGAAGGAAGGAAGATTTAACCACGTTTCCCTATAACCAGCTCAGCCCCCCTACCGCCGTGTCTGTGCCCGTGGGACGGCACGGTTGCAGGGGGGAGGCAAAGGCTAGAGCTTTTCGATTTTTTCAGGGGAAAGACCGGTATATGCGGCTATTTTCTTCGTCCAATACCCCTGCCCCGGCGCTCCGTATTGAGGTCATTGCTGATCTGGGCTTGACTTTTCGCCGGAGGCGGGGAATAATCAAGGTGTATGGAAGCTTTCAGCGCGAGGGACACCCTCTTTATCCATACGCGCCGGGCTGCCCCTGTTGTCCTTCAAATAGACGATGGAGTCAGCCTTTTTTATTTTCTTCTCAACTTCTTTTCGGCGGCGTTTGTAGTTAGTTACGATAAATCTTCCATTTTCTTTGTCCTTTTCAACCGAAATAAAGGTGGATATGCCATCTTCACTGATAAAAGACTTAATATAGATATCATCATCCCCTTCTTTAATAACTACGATAGGGTCTGTCAATGTTTGATATGCGGCGCCTATATATGACTGTCTTGCCCCCTTGTCCTTACGCCCCAATTTTGCAAACTGATCTGTCCCCATTTTTACTATCTGACAGGTGTTTTAACCTCGCCCTGGGGGAATAGTCTATTGTATTCCCCTTGGGAGTATTCAACATTCATCATCGGGACCGCCATTGTTTCAAGTTTTTCCCTGATTTCTTCCCATTTTTTTTGACGCGTTTCCATGCCCTATATAGGGCGCTCGCATGGGTGACGGATCAATGAGGGAGAGAATTTGAGCCAAAAACGGCCTCCGGGGCCTGTTTTGGATGGCTCATCTCAAAAGGGCCGCTTCAACTGAAATAAAACTTCACTCGCCATCTCTATGCCCTCCTCATGATCCAATAGCTACAGATTTTTGATTTGATCCACCGTAAAGCCGGTGCTATTGGAAATTATCTCCGGGGAAACTCCCTGGGTTTTAAGGCTTCGGGCCGCTTGTTCCAAACTTTCCGTCCTACCCTCCTGCAAGCCCTCGGCTTTGCCTTCCGTCCTGCCTTCCCGTTTGGCGTCTACTAACAGGCTTTGCATGTCCAAAGCGTTCTTGTATTCGTGATCCAGTATGGCCCGTTCAACTTCATCCCGGCTCACCGTTAATAAAACTTCACTCGCCATTTCTATGCCCTCCTCACATGCCACTATTTCGTTAACCAGATCCCGTCTTTTACTTTCCGTAACGTACCGGAAAAAAACCGACCAACGTTCCGCACTGCTCATTTCCTCAGCCGGTCTTGACGCGATCTGCTCTGCTTTCGATAATTCTACCGTTATTATAGTGGTCTTCCCCCCTAACGGCAAGTTATGCTCCTTGTCGTAATACTCAAACCGGTGGACCAGCGCTTCGTCATTCTTGAACAGGGGTTTATCCAGCAGGGATATCTGGTAGGTACTCTGTAAATCCTTATAGCTTTTGTCGAGCCCCTTGATCTCCTGGGTGGTAAAGAGTTTGCACACATGGAACTCAAGGCGTAATGCTTCATAGATGCCGGGGTTGGTGGTCATCTCCACATTTCCCAGCTGGCCGTTGTTAAACTTTACCGCGATGTCGAAGCGGATCTGCCGGTCCCGCAGGCTGTGAGGCGGCGGTTCGTTTGCGGTGACGGTTAGCAGTTCCACCGGCTGTCCGATATAGGCTGAAAGCATCCACCGCAAAGCGCCGCGGGAGGGCCCGGTATCCCGGGTAAAGACTGATTTGAAGACATTGTCCCGGCAGGGATTGATAATGTCGTCATCGTAGGAAAACTTGATTTTACTCATATATGCCTCCGCCATATATAGGACATTGACCGGCGGTTTTGGATCGAAAAAAGGAAAGAATTTGAGCGAAAAATGGCCCCTGCAAGGGCGGGAAAATTAGTCCCTTGGGCTGATTTCCAGGACCAGTTCCACTTCGCCTATTGAAATCTTGAGGGAATTGGCGATTTCCTTCGCGGTCCAGCCCTGGCGGGCCAGGGAGATGATGTTTTCCCGCTGGCTCAGGGTTGGCGCCCCTTTCTGGGGGGCCGGTTTGCCGCTCTCGCCTTTAAGGATGTCGCCTACAAGCTTGACCTGGTTCTGGGTCTGTTTGTTGAGTTCATTAAGCCGGGTTTCGGTCTGGGCCACCCATTCACGGGCAACATTCATGGCCTGGATGCGTTTTTCGATATCCGCAAGGGTTTCGTCCAGGCCGGAAAGTTTTTCCGCGGCGGCCTGGGCCTGTTCGCTCCCGGCGGCAAGGGTTTCGATGGATATCCGGATGCTGTCCAACTCACCGCCCATCCGTTCCAGGTCTTCCTTTACCCTATTGACACCCTGCTCCGATTCCTGCAGGGCCTTGAAGTTGCGGTCGATGCCGTCGGTGGTGGCCTGTAATGCCTGATTTTTCTTTTCCAGCCGCTGGTATTTCTCTTCGGTCCCCTTGAGGGCATCTTCCAGGCGGCGAATTTGCAGCTGTAGGGCCTGCAGGGTGTCGTCGGAGGAAGAAACCTGGGCCAATTTTTCCTCCACCGCCTGGGAGGTCCGGAGGAGGCGGTTGAAATCCGTTTCCATTACCTCGATACGGTGCTGTTCCCGGAGGAATTTGTTCATCTTGTCGTTTACATCATCACCCAGACGCTTGATCCGGCCAAATTCACCCTCCATCTGGGCGACTTCGGACTTGCGTTGATCCAGCCGGTCAATATCGCCCCGGAGGTCCTCGATGCGCCGTTCCAGTTCTGTCTTGAGTTCATTGGTTCTGTCAAACAGTTTGGTCTGGGCGGTAAATTCCTCGATATGCCGCTCCGCTTCCGCCACGGTGGCGTCCAGATTTTTGGCTTCTTCCTCGGTGCGGGAGAAGATTTCCTGCCGGGAGGCATTGGCTTCTTCCCGGACTTTCTCCACGGCGGCCCGCACCTGGGCGATCCGCTCAACGCTTTCGTCGACGTTCTTCCGGAAGCCGTCCAGAGTTCCTGCGATTTCGCCGTTCCGCTGTTCCACGGAAGCGGCGATTTCCTTGAGCTGCTCCTCAAACTCCCGCTGGTTCTGCTTGAGGGTTTCTGCGGAGGATATGGCGTAGCGGCCGATTTCCGCCTTGACGGCGGCATCCAGATTTTTGGCTTCCTCCTCGGTGCGGGAGAAAATTTCCTGCCGGGAGGCGTTGGCTTCTTCCCGGACCTTTTCCACGGCGGCCCGCACCTGGGCGATCCGCTCAACGCTTTCATCAACGTTCTTCCGGAAGCTGTCCAGAATTCCTGCGGTTTCGCCCTTCCGCTGTTCCACGGAAGCGGCAATTTCCTTGAGCTGCTCCTCAAGCTCCCGCTGGTTCTGCTTGAGGGTTTCTGCGGAGGATAGGGCGTAACGGCCGATTTCCACCTTGACGGCGGCTTCGGCGGCTTCCCGGACTTCCGCCAGATTCTGGTCCAACTGGGTGCGGAAGGCTGAGCGGGTTTCGTCAACGTTCTGCATCTCGTCCCGGATCCCCGCTTCAAAGGCGCTGGTTTCGGCCTTGAGATGCTCAAGCTCCGCAATAAGCTTTTCGCCCTGATCGACAAGATTTTTACGGATATCCTCGTTAATGGCCTGTTCCATCTTCTGCCGGCCCGCAGAGCCCTCTTCCGCAATCTCCGCGAGCCGGGCATCCACCGATTCCTGCCATTCAACGAACCGGTGATCGATGTCATTGCTCCGTTTGGAAAGATCCGCAAAGAAATCGTCCTCAAAAACTTTAAGTTTTTCGGATACATTATCGTAGGCCTTGTTTTTAAGGCTGTCCAGTTCCTTTTCCACCCCGTCAATATCGGTTTTAAGGGCCGCGACCTGGGTGTTGAACCGGGCGGCAACCGCTTCCCGGCTGTCGGCGGACTCCCCTTCAAAGCGGGCAAAATCGGACCGGACCCGTTTTTCCGCCTCCGCCATGATGCGCTGCAATTCCTCTTCCAGCCGGGCAGTATCAACGGCCAGGGCTTCCAACTGCTTGAATTCCTCGGCCTGGGCGGCCTTGTACTCCTCAAGCCGCGCCCCGGCGCTCTCCAATACCTGCTGTTCCGCCCCGGCGATGGCGGCGTTCCATTTTTCCCGCTGAGCGGATGCGGCGGCTTCCAGGGTCTGCCGCTCTGTGGCCGCTGTGGCTTCCAGTTCCGCGACAACGCCGGTCAGGGATTCCTTCTGTGCCTTTAAAACGGCTTCCAGGGATTCCCGCTCCGCAGATGCGGCGGCTTCCAGTTCTGCAACAGCAATGGCCCATTTTTTCTGTTGGGCGGCTGCGGCGGCATCCAATTCTGCGGCGGCGTCATCCCACTTTTCCCGCTGGGCGGTCAACGCAGCGTCCAGGGATTCCCGCTGTGTATTCGCAACAGCTTCCAGTTCCGCGACAACGGCCGCCCACTTTTCACGCTGGGCGGCCTCTGCGGCGTCCAGCTCTGCAATAGCGGCGGCCCGCTTTTTCTGTTGGGCGGCTGCGGCGGCATCCAATTCTGCGGCGGCGTCACCCCACTTTTTCTGTTGAGCGGCCAAACCGGCATCCAGGGATTCCTGCTGCATATTCACGGCGGTTTCCATTTTTGTGACAACGGCGGTCCACTTTTCACGCTGGGCAGCCTCTGCGGCGTCCAGCTCTGCAATAACGGCGGCCCGCTTTTTCTGTTGGGCGGCTGCGGCGGCATCCAATTCTGCAGCGGCGTCACCCCATTTTTCCCGTTGAGCCATCAACGCAGCGTCCAGGGATTCCTGCTGCGTATTCGCAACGGCTTCCAGTTCCGCGACAACGGACACCCACTTTTCACGCTGGGCGGCCTCTGCAGCGTCCAACTCTGCAATAACGGCCGCCCACTTTTTCTGCTGGGCGGACAAACCGGCATCCAGGGATTCCTGCTGCGAATTCGCGGCGGCTTCCAGTTCTGCGGTGGCATCGGCCCATTTCTGCTGCTGGGCTGCGGCGGCGGCATCGATCTCTGCGGCTGTCTTTGTCCATTTTTCCCGTTGGTCCGTCAAGGCGGCATCCAAAGATTCCGATTCTGCTTTTGCGGCGGCTTCCAGTTCTGTGGCAACACCGGCCCACTTTTCCTGCTGGGCCGCCAAAGCGGTGTCCAAAGCTTCCCGTTGGATGGCTAAGTCGGCGTCCAGGGATTCCCGCTGGGCCTGTACGGAAGTATTAACCTCCTCAACAATACCGGTCCAGGATTCCCGCTGTGACTTGGCCAGGGCGTTCAGTTCCTGGACATCCTTCTTCCATTCGTCCCGCTGGGCTTTCTGCTTTGCCTCGATTTCGCTGTTTTCGTTCTTCCATTCGTCCCGGTGGGCCTTAAGCTGATCCTGCATCTCCGTGATACGGAGCTTGGCGTTGTCCTGTACGGAGGCGAGTTTTTCTTCCACCGCGGTTTGGAGCCGCTTGACCCGTTCCTGGGCCTGTTCCTTGAGCTTTACCAGGGCGGCGTCTTCCATTTTATCCGCCCGGAGCGCCGCATTCTCCACCGCGTCCTTGAGGGTCTTGTCCACCAGAGCCATATCCCGCTCAAGGTTCGCCGCCCGCTCCTGCTCGATCCTGTTCACCGCTTCCCGGTGATCTTCTACCTGGCGTTCGATGGTTTCCGCATGAACCTCAAGATCCGAAAGGGTGGATTTTACCGCGGCGACAAGGGATTCGGAGGTTTCTTCCAGGGCGGCGCCGTTTTCCCGTTCAAAGCGGAGTTCAATTTCCCCCAGATCCTTTTCCAGGGAAAGGAGACGGTTTTTGGCCTCGTTTACCAGCTTGACGGAATTTTCCACAAAGGAAGATTCTTCCCGGATGCGGCCCATGTTTTCCTGGACCCGGGCGGTCATTTTTATCAGTTCTTCCAGGGATTTGTCATAGGCGTTTATACGCTCGCCAATTGCGGCCATCGCCACGGCCTTATCCGTCAGTTCCTGATCGGTGATCTGGAGATGCTTCATCAATTCCCGGGCGGCTTTTTGCTCCACCTCCAGATCAAGGCCATAATTGCGAACATCAACGGCTTTCTGGTCCGCAAAGGCCGCAAGATCATCCTTGAGCTTGTCCGCGTATTTGCGTACACTGCCGATTTTGCGGTTGGTCCGGTCAAGCTGCCGGAACATAATCATGGCCAGGGCGACAATGCCGAGGGTTATCAGATTTCCTGCCGTAAATAAGCCCATTTACCCCTAGCCTAACACATATTTGCCTAATTGGCGATAGTCATGGAAGATAAAGTCCGGAGGGGTACGGCCTTTTCGCAGCAGGGGTCCCATCAAGGGGTGACAAATGAGGGCGGTCTTCATCCCCGCATTTTTTGCCCCAATAACATCGTAGGAAAAGCTGTTCCCCACATAGAGCAGCCGCTCCGGTTTAAGACCCATGACACGGGCCAGTTCTTCAAAGGATTCCGGGGCCGGTTTCAACCGGCCCACCTGTTCGGAACAGCAGACCGCGTCCCAAATGCCCCCAAGTCCCAGGTACTCAAGTTTCTGTTCCGGGGGAAAGTCCGAAAGGAGCCCCAGCTTGAGCCCCTTGCTGCGGATGGCCCCCAATGTTTCCCCCACGTAGGGAAACAGTTTTATATTCCTGAAGAGGGACACCCAGCCCCGGTAGATGAGCCTTTCGGTCCGCTCTTTGATGAAGGCCGCATCCTTGTTGAGGAAGGCCCCCATGTGCCGCGCCTGGGCATCGTAAAAATCCTCTGCCGCTTCAACTACCGGCGCGATCTTGCCGGGAATTTTTCCCCGCAGCACATCACGGGCTTTGCCAAATGCCCAGAGAAGGGGAATTTCCTTCAATATAAAAGGGATAAGCCTGAGGTTGAGCCGGTAGTTTGGATACAGGGTGCCATCCAGATCAAAGGCAACCCCGTCGATGTCCTTATTCATTGCCTTTATCATAAATAAATTGGTAAAAAAAAACAGTGGGCGTAGAGAGGCGCCCCTTCGTTCGCCCGTCCTCAATAATTCGAACATTCGTTCGAATTATTTGCGGGTCCGCGAACTCAGGGTCACCTCTCTACGCCCACTGCCTTGGTTTATCAGGTTTAGTTGAGATAAGGCCATATCTGTAATAAGGGGGAAGCGGTTGCCATCAAATTAAAACTGGTAACCAATACAGCGGGGTGCAGAGAGAGGCCCTGGCAGTTCGCGAACCCGCAGATATTTTGAACCGGAGGTTCAAAATATCGAGGACGGGCGAACAAAGGGGTCTCTCTCTGTACCCCGCTGCCTTGTTTTAGCCTTACGGATCGAATTGACCTTCCACGGGGATGCGGACCAGATTAATGTAGTGATCGGGGTAGCGGGTTTTAAAGCTGCTGAACATGGTTTCTTCGGCGCTTTCGAAAACCGCCACATCGAAGTTGCCGTCCTCCCTGAAGTAGGGAACCAGAACCGCTATGTGAAAATACTGGCGTATCCGGGGGGCGTTCCCGGCGCTTACCGAGGCCGGGGCGGCATTATCATCTTTCTTCATCATGGTGGTAGAGACGCCCATTTCGGTGTTTATTGAGGCCAGGTAGATACGGCCCGGTTCGTCAATGGCCAGGGTGTAGAGCAGGGGGTGGAGCCCCTCAAAGCCAAAGCCTGAGTCTTCCAGAAAACCGGGGTAAGCCCGCACGGAAGTTCCCGTGGGAGTTCCCGGGCTTCCGCCTGCGGCATTGGAAATATTGTTCCGGAGGATCACCTGGGAGAAGGGCCAATTCCGCACTTCAAATTCTTCAAGCTTTGCGTAGGCCGGGGACCGCAGAACGGTCATGGCAGAGGAGGCGAGGTTCCGGGTCCAGTCAAGGCCGAAGAAGGGGTCCCGGCTTTCTTCCCATAGCTCGGTGAAGGAGGAGCCCCTGTTGCCGAAGGGCTGCTTGAGGGGCGGCACCGGCAGCCGCTTCCCGGTGAGGGGGCGCAGGATTCCGTCCACCACCCATTTGGCAAAACCCGAACAGTTCAGCCCCGGCGCCTCTTTTTGAGCTCCCAGGGTTTCAATAAACACATAGTTTCCGTTTTCATCGAAGGCGCCGTCATCCTGAAACTCAAGTTCGCCCAACCGTTCCCGCACACGGCCCATAAAAAGGCGAAGATCCCGGTAATTGTCCGCGTCGGGCTCAAAGTAGCGGCGGGGGAATTTGTTCCCGGCAATGGAAAAAATCTCTTCCACCGGCATGGAAAGGAGCCGTTCAAAGGGGATGGGCAGGGGCTGGGAACGGACCACGTAGGCCTCGTAGAGGACCACGTCCATAAGACACTTGTCGTTGCTGAGGGGCCGGAACTGGACATAGGTATAGGGGTCGCTCCGGGGGAATACCCGGATGCGGCTTGCCTCCCCGGTATCCCGGCGGCGGGTGAGTATCCAGGAACCTTGGGCCCAGCCGGGGTAGGTTCCGGCTCTGTCTGACTCACGGGCAAGGACAACGGCGAATTCATCCCGCGCCGCTTCAACACGTACCTGGATACTTCCGCCCCCGCTCAGGATATGTACCTGGGGTCTTTGATTCAATGCAAAGGATGGGACAGCGGTAAACCAGTCATCCCGGAGGGAAATCCTTAAGGAGGAATCATCCTCAATTTTGCGGGTGGGGAGATCCCGGCCATAAAGGGGGAAGAGAAAAGCGAAAAGGAGGAGGGTGACAGCTAAATTCCGCTGAAACTGGAGTTTATGATACATATTCTATACAAATATCGGCTTGTTTGATATAATTATTATACGAAGAAAGGGCGGGACGAATGGAAGAAGGATGTCCAGGAACTGAACGCCCTAGCCAAGTCACAGCGGGAATCCTGGGCGATATTGTCGAGCAGCTTGTCTCATCGGGCATACTGAGCCGTTTCAAAGAGCTGGGGTATACCTTTGATAAAATGAGCCGGAATACGGTGGTCATTGGGCCGAATGGCGACCGGCGGGAAGT
>BOAV01000099.1 GCA_026002045.1 Spirochaetia bacterium
GAGGCCAGGGCCCAGCCGGAAGTCAATGTTCAGCCGACTGAGGAAGCCAAAGTTCAGCCCTCTGAGGAAGGTAAGGATCAGCTGTCGGAGAAATCCAAGCTGAAGTCCACGGTGGTCGTGGCAAGCGAATAAGCGGAATACCCTTTACCCGGGCTTTCCCCTATAGGGGAGAGTTCGGGCGCTCGTTCGCCCGGAATTTTGGAGGTTGAAATGAAAAAGCTTTTAATGGCGGCGGTCCTGGTAACGCTGCTTTGTACGGCCTGTGTGACAAATAGAGCCAAGGGGGACGCCATTTCGCTGCTGGAGCGCGGTATTTCCTTTGCTATTCGTGAAGATTATGATACGGCGATAGCTGACTTCACCGGCGCCATTAAACTCGATCCAAAATTTTCCGCCGCTTATAATCAGCGCGGTATTGCCTATGCCTATAGGGGTGATTACGCTAAAGCCATAAAGGATTATACCAGGGTAATCAGAAACGATCCCAAATCTACCGCCGCTTATACCAGCCGGGGGAACGCATATTTCAAGATACATGATTATGACAGAGCCATAAAGGATTATACCAGGGTAATCAAACTTTATCCTAATTCCGCTGCCGCCTATTATAATCGTGATAATGCCGGGGCCTATTACAAGCGCGGTAATACCTACCTCGCCAAGGGCGAATACGATAAGGCCATAACGGACTATACCAAAGTAATCAGTATTAGTCCCAATTATGCCGCAGCCTATTACAAGCGCGGTAATGCGTATTACGCCAAGTCCGATTATGACAAAGCCATAGCGGATAATACCCAGGTAATCAGAATTTATCCTGAGTCAGCCGCTGCCTATAACAGCCGCGGCAGTGCATATTACAACAAAGAGAATTATGACAAGGCCGTGGAGGACTTTACCATGGCGCTTGAAATTAATCCCGATTATGCCATAGCAAAACGGAACCTTGAAATCGTACGGCAGGCACGGGAATATTAAGCCGTAGAAGAGGCTGGGGTGGCAATATGCGAAAAATTGTATTGGCGGTAATGCTGTTCATGCTGCTGTTTACATCCCATGTGGCAGCCCAGGTTGATAGTAATGCCCAGGCCTTGCTGGAGAGCGGCAATGCGTATTATGAAAATGGTGAGTATGATCAGGCCATAGCGCATTACACCTGGGCGAGGGGAATTGATCCCAATGTTGCCGCGGTCTATGTCAATCGGGGGAATGCCTATTCCGCCAAGGGTGATTATGATTCGGCCATAGCTGACTACACCGAGGCAATCAGACTTGATGCCGATGCCTATAACAACCGGGGGGACGCGTATTTTAACAAGGGCAGGTATGATCTGGCGATAGGGGATTACACCCGGGCGCTCCGGTTCCAACCCAACAATCAGTATATCTATTTTTTTCGCGGTGTTGCGTATCATTCCATGGGCGATTATGATTCGGCAATAACAGACTACACCCGGGCGCTCATCATAGATCCCGATTACGAGGCTGCCATTAACCTCCGGGGGGACGCGTATTATGCCAAGGGCAATATCAGCAAGGCCATAGAGGACTACACCAGGGCAATCGGATTTGGACCCGAGCATACCTGGGCCTATACCATCCGGGGGGATGCGTATTATGCCAATGGTGATTATGACCGGGCTGCTGCGGATTACACCCGGGCTATCAGGCTTGATCCCATGGGCGCCCCTGCCTATTACAATCGCGGCAACGCCTATTCTCTCCAGGGCGATTATGATTTAGCGATAGCGGACTATACCCGGGCAATCAGTATTAATCCCGATTATGCCAATGCCTACAGCAGCCGTGGTAATGCCTATAGCAGCAAGGGCGATTATGATCGGGCAATTGAGGGTTATACCCAGGCGATCAGAATTAATCCCGATGATGCCCTTGCCTACAATAACCGCGGCAGTGCATATAATAATAAAGAGAATTATGATAAGGCAATTGGGGATTACACCCAGGCAATCAGAATTAATCCCGGATTTGTCGTTGCCTATAATAACCGGGGCAGTGCATATAATAACAAGGGTGATTATGATTTAGCGATAGCGGACTACACCCAGGCAATCAGTATAAATCCCGGGTCTGCCGCCGCCTATTATTACCGTGGTAATACATATAATAACAAGGGTGATATAAACAATGCGCTGGCGGATTATGCACAGGCGGTTAAACTTGATCCCGGTTATGCCGCCCGTGCCTATAGCAATAGCAGCGTTGCGTATAACTATAAGGGTGACTATGACAAGGCGATAGAGGCCGGCACCCAGGCAGTTGAGATGAATCCCAATGATACCGTTGCTCTTTTCAACCGTGGGCTTGCATATCAAAAGAAAGGCAATATAGACAAGGCAATTGAGGACTACACCCGGACAATCAAAATTAATCCTAATGATGCCCTTGCCTACAATAACCGCGGCGCCATGTATAACGATAAGGGCGACTATGACAGGGCGATAGCAGACCTTACTCAGGCAATCAGAATCAATCCCGATAATGCCGCCGCCTACAATAATCGCGGTAATGCCTATAATAACAAGGGTGATTATGATTCGGCCATAGCGGACTACACCCGGACAATCAGCATTGATCCCAGGGATATCGCTGCCTATTACAATCGTGGGCATACCTATGACGACAAGGGCGATTATGATTCGGCCATAGCGGACTACACCCGGACACTTGGCATTGAGCCCGGGGATGCCGCCGCCCATTACAATCGCGCTCTTGCGTATCAGAAAAAAAACAGTATAGAACAGGCCATAGCGGACTATACCCAGGCAATCAGAATTAATCCCGATTACGCCTCCGCCTATAACAACCGTGGTATTGCCTATAAAGATAAGGGCGATTATGCGTTGGCCATAGCGGACTACACCCAGGCAATCAGAATTAATCCCGGCCTTGCCCCTGCCTATAACAACCGCGGGAATGCGTATAAAGACTCAGGGGATATAGACAGGGCAATAGCGGATTACACCCAGGCAATCAGTATTGATCCTGATTATGCCAATGCTTATAGCGGCCGCGGCAATGCCTATTACATGAAGAAAGATTACCGGCAGGCAATTGTTGACTATACACAAAACCTGAAACTTGATCCAAATAACGCTGAGGCCCAAAAATGGCTTGAGGAAGCCCGGAAACAGCAGCGTTAACGGAAAGCTCGAATTCAGCTCCTGCCGCCCCTAAAAAGGCACTAAAGTCTCTATGGCAGATACCGATAAAAAAATATGCGTAAATTGATACTTGCAACCTTGGTGGTTGCTCTAGGGGTCGCGGTTCAAGGTTTTGCTGAATCGCCTAAGTCGAATCTAGTGGCGGCCATACCCTCTTCCGGCGCCATTATGGGGAAAGGCCGATTGAACACGATGCAGTTGGCCGATGTTTTGCTCGCAGAAAATCCGGCTCTGGATAAAGGGTTTGCCCAGGATTTTTCCCGGATGTACATCACGGAGGCGGCTGCCGAGGGGGTTAACCACGACATTGCCTTTTCCCAGATGTGCGTGGAAACGAATTTCTTTAAATTCGATGGTCTGGTGACCAGGGATTCGAACAACTTCGGCGGCATCGGTGTGATCGACGAACAGAACCGGGGCGTGCGGTTTCCTTCGGCTTTGATGGGAGTAAGGGCACAGATCCAGCACCTGAAAGGGTATGCCACGAAGGACCCCCTGGCTCAGGCACGGGTGGATCCCCGGTACTACAATATCCTCCACGGTTCCGCCCCGTTGATCTCTGACCTTTCCGGCCGGTGGTCCGCCAACATAACCTATGGGGAAGACCTGCGAAATGTCACCGGAGAGAACGGCAAAAAACTGGCTCAGCGATAATCGATGGGAACAGGAGGGTTACCGGGTGGTCATTATATCCCGTGTAACTCTCCAGGCTTCCCATTCGTATTTGAATGGGCCGATACGAACGGCATAACGCCCTGAGTCATGTTCCCTGTCCTCTATTTTAGAATCGGGGATGTGTTTTTTAAGCGCCCGCAATACTTCATCCGCATCGGCCTTTCTGTTTCCGTTAAAAATACCTATTTGCACCCAATAGTTCATCATACCGGGAACATCCCCAAGGGCAACGGGGACGAAGTCCCATCTAAATAAACGATTTTCCAGAGGAGAGAAACTCCGGCGATCCTCGGCAATAAAATTTTGCCATTGCATGACCGCCGTTTTTGCATCAAGGTATTCCCCCCCTGTATCCCCACTGGGTACAGGGGACATCAAGGGTGGCTGCTACCCGCCTTGAGGTAGTTGATACTATTGATAAGACTTCTCCTAATCACAACTTTTGCATCTTCCGTCATGGTTTCATCCAGAATGAAATATATCACCACCGATTCCGGTGTTTCGAGGTTGTTTTGTACATACAACTGGGCAGCCCTTGTCCCCAGAGTATTATTATTCGGATTGATGTTGAACACATTTCCACGTTGACCTTCTGTGAACACTTTTTCAGGTTGACGCTTATCGAAGCTCCTCTCGTTGTTGATAGTAAAATTGAAGCTGACGTCTCCGTTGGATTTAATGGCTCCTTCTGGTATCCAGATAACACTATCCGGTTCGTACAGTTCTTTCGGTTCGGATGTAATATCCGTGATGGACCAGCCATTATTCTGATAGACCGTTCCTTCAATGTAATTTTTATCGTCGATCTTGAACCTGAGGCGTTCTCCGTTGAAGGGAGCCCTCAACACGGCGGTAAGGGTCATCTTATCGTTTACCTTGTTCATCTTCATGGTGATATTCGATAGTGCAGCGGTCAAATCCTCCAGGGTCCCTTGTGTAGCATACGCCCGCTCCGTAGCGATAGATTCACGCTCCGTCTGCCAGGCGGTATAATTCAGGCTAAGAGAATAGGCCTGTATCGGCTTGCCCCGGATGGTGGTTTCGCGGAGTTTTTTATTGATGAACGCTGAATACGCGTCCGGATTCCGGCTGTCTAACCGGGTGGGTTTGAGTTTTTCAAGGGAAGCAGCCTTCACTTCATTCAGAATAAGGGCAGCGGAACCAGTATCGTGGCTGCCGGTAATAGTCACTATGTAGACCGAATCAACTTCGGAAGGAATCTTATTGTTTTCTTCCTTATTAACTAAATCGGCCATCGCTTTATTGACCGCGTATAGCATAGCGGCGTTGCGAATACTGTCGCTTTGCGGTTCGGCCCGTGGACCAATCGGGGCATACTCATACAGTGCCTTCGAGATCGGATCATTCGCATTTGCGCTATCCGCTGCAATAATTCCCGGCTCCAGTTTTCCGAAAGCCGGTTCCTTGACATCATCGGAAAAGGACAGTATCCCCACGTAGGTTCCGGGAGGTTCTTGAGCCGCCACTGAGACAGCAGTGAACATTGCCGCCAAGGCAACACTCATAGCAAAAAAATTAGGACCGAGCTTCTTCATTAAAAACCCCTTTCCCCCCCAAAGCTCAATGTGGCTAATTATATACGGAATTTTCCGATACTGTCAACGCCCCGGCGGCCCTAAAGATGGCTTCTGTACCTTGTATTTTGGAACCGGCTCATTTAAATCAATCTTTTTTTCATTTTTTTTCTCAAATTTCGATCCAAAACCGCAAGTCAGTGCCCTATATAGGTGTGCGTATTTAGCGCATCGAAAAATGAGCGGTGAGTAAATTACATCGGGTAACGAAATTACACACTCCTCATTACTAACTAAATTTTGGGGTTTTGTATGTTTGGGAAATTGGGAAAATTAGGGGAAAAAAATGCATAGGGTAAATGATATGAAACTTTTAGTCCCCTATGCACTATTCTCCGTTTATATCTCCCTTCTGGATATCAGGACCGGCCGCGTCCCCCGCCTGTTGCTCTGGGCCGCCATTCTTCTTGCCTTGCTGTTAAAAACCCTTATCGCCCCCGGCTCCATCCCCACCGGTTCCCTAACCGGCGGCCTATTTGGCATGGGGATGTTCCTGCTGGCTTATCTTGTCTCAGGTAAAAAGCTTGGCCTTGCGGACGTCTGGTATGCGGGGCTTATCGGTATTGTCCTTGAACCATTACTACTCTACGCCGCCCTTGGGGTCTCCTGTGTACTGGCTATCGTTTTCATCCTGATAACAAAAAAACATTCCATCCCCTTTATCCCCTTCATGGCCGCCGGGAGCTTTTCAATGCTGCCGGTATGGGGGGCGGCAAATTGAAAACCACAAAACCCTTAGTAATACTGTTTGCCCTCTGCTTTGTCCTTCCCGTGGTTACCTATGGCCAGGCCAGAGTACCCGCAAAAATGATCAGCTTTGAATTCATCGACCAGAACATCCGGGACATCCTGTTCTCCTTTTCAACCTATGCCAAAGTCCCCATCACCGCCGATGATACGGTGAGCGGGACCGCAAGTTTCCAGTTTAACGGGACCAGCTTCGAGCAGGCCTTTGATTCTTTTTTGTTAACCAACCGCCTCTATGCGGATCAAACCGGCGAACCCTGGCTTGTTTCGCGGGTCAGTATCACCCTTGACGATGCGGGGTTCATCACCCTTAACGCCCTGGATGCAACCCCCGCGCAGTTACTGGAAAAACTCTCCCGCAGGCTGGGGGTCACCATCATTCAGGATATCCTCCCCTCAACCCGGCTCTCCCTCCGCCTTGAAAATAGTAACGCTGCGCAGCTTGCGGAACTCATCATGAAACCCTTCAGCGACTATTCCGTCCACGAAGGGGATAATTTTATCCAGATTAGAAAGGCTCCGGTCCAGCCATACGCCGCAAGCGCCGGTATGGGGAGCGGCATCATCAATATTCGGGAAGCAGGCGGCCTCTACGATATATCCATAGAACAGGCAAAACTGGGGGATGTCCTTGAGCGCCTGTTCAGCACCGCCAAACAGGAATACGCCTCCTTTGCCCGCAGTGATCAGCTTATCGAGCGGCTGCGTTTCGGGGGCAAGGAATTTGCCGATGCCCTCTCCCTGCTCCTGGAACAGGCCAACAGCGAAACCGAACAGATAAATAATATCTGGTATATCTTCCCCCTGCAGCAGGGGGAAATAATAAAGAAGCTGAAAGACGAAGGCAAGGCCTGGCATAAATACGAATTAAAATATATCCCCGTTGCGGAATTCCTCCCTTTAATGCAGAGCCGTTTTCCGGGGGTCCAGACCATTGCGGTAACCGGGAACACCGAACTCCTGGCTTTTATCGATGAAGCCGTGGGGCCGGAATTACAGGGCTATATCAGGACCATAGACATACCAAAACACACCCAGGCAATCAAGCTCAAATATATCCGCACCGAGGAACTCTTCAAGTACCTCCCGCCCTCGGTCAAACGGGAGGAGTTGGTGGATACCGGGGACGGCAATACGGTCTTTTTTCTGGGCACCGCGGAAAAGCTGGCCGTCTTTCAGGAGGACCTTGTCATCATAGACCGCCCTCGGACACGGATCCGTTACGATCTTTTTATCATGCAGTTTCAGGACACCTCCGATCTGAACTGGGGCGTTTCCGGCAGCGCCCGGCCCATGCAGCCGGGGGATCGGACCATGGTCTCCGGTGAATTCGGGAACCTCCTGAACATCAACTTCGATCTCATCACCGTCTTCGGCTACCAGTTTGCGGCCCGGGTCAACCTGGCCTTATCGGAAAACAAGGCCAGCGTTTTTGCGGACACCACCCTGTTCGGCCTCTCCGGGCAGGAGATCAAATTCCAGAACACCAACACCTACCGTTACCGGGATTCCAACATCGATCCCGACACGGGGAAGCCCATCTATTCCGGGGTCACCCGTGAGATTATCTCCGGCCTTATCCTTGACATAAAAGGCTGGGTTTCCGGGGACGGGATGATCACCACCAACGTCACCGCCACGGTCTCAAAACGGGGCGCCGATGTTTCTTCTTCTATCGGCAACCCGCCGCCGACCTCCGAGCGGGTACTCACCACCCAGGTCCGTTCCCGTTCCGGGGAAACCGTGGTACTAAGCGGCCTGCGCCAGAATGATTCCACCATTGTTGAGGACCGGCTGCCCGGCCTGTCCAAAATCCCCCTCCTGGGCTGGCTTTTCAAAAGCAGGCACAGCACCAAAGAAAATACCCAAATGGTTATATACCTGATCCCCCATATTGATTTGACCAACGAGGAATATACGGTAGAAGGGCCCAAAATAGCGGCCATCTACAACAAATACGTGGAGCCCTTTTTGGGAGGCCCCCATGAATAAGGTCTACTTCTCCCCGGTTTTCTGCGCCTCAAACGGGGTAATACTGTTAAACAGCACGGAAACCAAAACCACCATCGGGATGCTCAACTGCGAAGATCAGGTATTAAAAACCCGGATCAAAAAGATCTATGCGGAACAGAACTTTGTTTTCGAGCCGATAACAAACGAGGATTTTAACTTAAAACTTTCCCAATTGTATTCGGAGGAAAACACCGGGGCCAAAGACCTCACCATCAATCCCCAAAACGACGATCTGCGAAAATCCGCCATAGACCATATTGCCGACGACGCCCCGGTCATCAATTTACTGAACAGCATCTTCCTTGAGGCCATATCCCGGAAGGCCTCGGATATCCATATAGAACCCTATAAGGATGAC
>BOAV01000100.1 GCA_026002045.1 Spirochaetia bacterium
GTTTCATGGTCAACTCCACGGTGCCCCCAAACTTCTTGTTTTAGGGTTTGATTGTAGTTGGCTATGGTTAGATTTTTACATGAGATTCGTCCGGCTCCATGGTTAGATTTAACGTGAGGCTATGCGGCCCCTTGTTCAGGGCGCATTACCATCGTAAAATACATTGAACGGATGATGCAAATCGCCGGGGAAACCGCGCAGGCTTTGGAAGCCCAGGGCGTTTCTATCTAAAGGGAATCCACGGATTACACGGATTGAAGAAATTACACAGATTTCATCCATTCCACCCGTCATAATCCGTGTTCTTTTCCGTGTAATCCGTGTTCCTCTTCGTCCGTCCCGTTCAGGGCAAAGCCGCCGAAGCCGGCCCGCCCCCCGGTACTGAACAGGCCGATGTACACCCCGGTAAAGGTCATGGTATGGGTACCCTCGGTACAGAGCCCTGCGGTCATACCGCCGCCGCAGTCCTGCCATTCACCCCCCGGCAGGCGGTAACTGAAATAGTACCACCCGATATCCGCCTGAATCCGCAGTTCAACATCGCCTTTCAGCTTGGGAATGGGCTGTTTAAAGCTGATGGCTTCCATATCGTGGATACGTTTGTTCACCAAAACATGCAGTCCTTCATCGCTTCGTTCAAGGCAGATCTCATAGTGATAGGAATCGTTGTAATAGGCGCAGATACCGGCCCGGGTCCCGGCGGCCGGTTCCGCAGAAACCGTGGTTTCCGCCTTCATTATAAAGGAGGGCTGCCTGATTCCAATAAAAGTGGGGTTCATACCGGAAAGGGTTTCACCGCTTCCGTCCAGGAGGAGCCTTCCGTCTTTAAGGCAATACCGGGAGGGGACAGGATTGCGGACATAGTTCCAATGGGGGGAAAGCTTTTCCCCGGTAAAATCATCGGTAAAGTCGTGGCTCTCAGGCCGCGGCGGTTCCGGAAGGGGGCCTTCCATTTCAAGCTCGATAAGCCCGTTATTGCCGACAATGGGCCAGCCCGCCTCCCAGCGGACCGGAGCCAAGAAAGTTTCCCGCCCAAGGTTATGGAGCATCAGGGACCCAAGGGGCAGGGGGCGTATGCCGAGACAGACCATCCACCAGTTACCTTGGGTATCCTCAAAGAGGTCGGCGTGGCCCGTGGCCTGAATGGGATGCCGCCAGCGGTTCCGGTGGGTGAGGATGGGGTTATGGGGACAGTTCTCATAGGGCCCGTAGAGGTCCCGGCTCCGCTGCATGGTGACCATGTGGCCGTATTCGGTGCCCCCTTCGGCAAGGATAAGAAAGTACCAGCCGTTGATAAAATACAGATGGGGGGCCTCCACGGCTTTACCGCCTGAGCCGTGGGATATGCAGATCGAAGAAGATCGCCGTTCCCCGGTGAGGGGATCGATTTCGCAGACATAGATCCCCTTGGGGTCCCCCTCCATCCCGGCATTGGAACAGAAATAGATCTTGCCGTCCAAAAACAGTAATGACGGGTCTATCCCCTTCTGCTCAATATACACCGGATCGGACCAGGGGCCGCGTATATCCTTGGTGTGGACGATAAAGTTCCCGCCCCCCGTGGTATTGGTGGTGGTCATGTAAAAAACCCCCTCATGGAAGCGTATGGTGGGGGCGTATATCCCTTTGGATGCGGGGCAGCCATTCAGGGGCAGCTGGGAAGGCCGGTCAAGGCAGTGTCCAAGAAGTTCCCAGTTGACAAGGTTCCGGCTGTGATAAATGGGCACTCCCGGAAAAAATTCAAAACTGGATGTGACCAGATAATAGTCTTTTCCGTCACGGCAAATACTTGGGTCCGGGTTAAAGCCCGGTATAATGGGGTTACGGTACTGCACAGGAACCTCCTCTTTAATCCGATATCAAATATCAAAATTTACAATTAATATCTACTCCAAAGACGGAATTATCCAAAACATTGTCAGTATTTTCCCATGTTTTCAAAATAGAATTGTTATTTAGAAGGGGATATTTTGAATCTACAGAAAAACCGGTTTCTTGCCAGATTTGTCCTCAAACATGAATGGCAGCTCTATTTGTTTATTCTCCCCACGGTAGTCTTTTTCCTCATCTTTCATTACGCCCCCATGTACGGGATACTGATCGCCTTTAAACGGTACAATATTGCGCGGGGGATCATGGAAAGCCCCTGGGTGGGTCTGTTTTACTTTAGGCGGTTCTTTTCGTCAAACATGTTCTGGGACTTGATGGCCAATACGCTGATCCTCAGTTTTTACCAGCTTTTGGTCAGTTTTCCCTTCCCCCTTATCCTTGCGCTGATGCTGAACCATTCCCGCCGGAAGGGAATGAACGGCCTCGTCCAGACCGTTACCTATGCCCCCCATTTCATCTCCCTGGTGGTCCTTTCCGGTATGCTCTACCTCTTTACCTCCCCCAGCACCGGGGTGATCAACTATGTATTAAACCGGATGGGCCGCGAGAGCATCAATTTTATGGGAAAGCCCGAGTGGTTCCGCCATCTTTTTGTGTTCACCCATGTGTGGCAGCATACGGGGTACCAGGCCATCATCTTCCTTGCGGCCCTGACCTCAATCGATCCCTCCCACTACGAAGCGGCGACATTGGACGGGGCTTCCAAGATGCAAAAGATCTGGTACATCGACCTTCCTTCCATTATGCCCACGGTTATCACCCTCCTGCTGCTCCAGGTGGGCAGGATGATGAACATGGATACCCAGAAGGCCCTGCTCATGCAGACCGCCACCAACTTGGGGACCTCCGAGATTATCGGGACCTATGTGTACAAGATCGGCCTGATTGACGCCCAGTTCAGTTATTCTACGGCGATCAACCTGTTCCAGACGGTGATCAATTTGATAATCCTGGTGATCGTGAACAAGGTCAGCAGCTGGCTGTCGGAGGAAAGCTTATGGTAAAACCCCAGCAGCGGCAGACCAGGGAAGATATCATATTCGATATGGTCTCCCAGGTCCTCATGATTATCGGGTGCCTGGTTATTCTGTACCCCATCTATTTTATTGTCATTTCTTCTTTTAGCGATCCCAAATATGTACTGGGGGGCGAGGTGTTTTTTGCCCCCAAGGGGCTGAACCTGGAGGGCTATAAGCGCATCCTGAAATACAGCCCCCTCTGGCGGGGCTATGCCAATTCCGCCTACTACTCCATTGCGGGCGCCCTTTTAAGCACCTTTTTTACGCTTCTGGCCGCCTATCCCCTGTCCCGGAATGACTTTTCCGGCAAGAAGCCCTTTACCATCATGCTCCTGATAGCCATGTTTTTTTCAGGCGGCTTGATCCCCCAGTACATTCTGGTTAACGCCCTCAAGCTGCGGAATACCTGGGTTGTGCTCCTTTTGATATCGGGCATCCAGGTGACAAATATCTTCATCGCCAGTTCCTACTTCAAGACTACCAATATTGATTCCCTGTTCGAGGCGTCCCAGATAGACGGGTGTACCCACTTTGGTTATTTCTTCAAGATACTGCTGCCTATATCCGTTCCCATTGTCATCGTCATGCTGCTGTTCTACGGGGTATGGCAATGGAACGACTTCTTCCGGGCCCTTATCTTCCTTGATAAACAGCAGTATTTTCCGATCCAGCTGGTATTGAAGGATCTCCTGGCCACCAACCAGATAACCGGCGCCATGTTTGAGCTGCTCTCCGAAGATCAGGCGGCTTATGAAGAAATGCTCAAGGCCGCAGACTCGATGAAATACGGGATCATCCTGTTTGCGACCCTGCCCATGCTGATCCTCTACCTGTTTTTGCAGCAGTATTTCATAAAGGGCATTACCCTGGGTTCAGTAAAGGGCTAAAACAAATTTTGTTTCATTTTTTATAGGAGGAAGAACATGAGAAGAACAGTATTACTACGGAGGATGGCGCTGGGCTGCATACTGCTTGCCGGGCTGTCCTTGATTTTTGCATCCTGCGGAAAAAAGGACGCTGCTCCGAAATCGCAGAGTGCCGCAGTGCTGAACGCCACGGGGCTGCCGATTGTCAAATCACCGGTTACCCTTAGCTTTCAGGGCATCCAGATGAACAGCACCCGTGTGGGCCGCTGGGACGAAACGGATTTATTGAAATCCATAGCGGAAAAAACCGGTGTACAGATTGTGTGGGACGGGATTCCCCAGGCAAGCTGGAAGGAGAAGAAGAATCTTACCATTGCCAGCCGGGAACTGCCCGATGGCTTCATGGCTTCCATGAGTCTTTCCATGGATGAAATTTCGACCCTGGGCGCCGAAGGGGTGCTTATCCCCCTGGAAGGGCTCATCGATCAATACGCCCCCCACGTAAAATCCCTTATGGCGGAATACCCCACCTATGAGCCGTCCATACGGAGCCCTGACGGACATATCTATGCCGTAGCCGGACTGGAAGATCTGGGCTTCGATTCCTTCAGCGCCGCCATTATCCGGCAGGACTGGCTGGACAAGCTGGGCCTTAAAATGCCCACCACCACCGAGGAATTCTACAATGTCCTTAAAACTTTTAAGGACAAGGACGCCTCCGGGACCGGCAAGACCATTCCCTTTAGTTTCCTGTATAAGGAAAGCGATATGCTGAACCGGGAGGTCAAACGGGAATTTGAATGGATGTTCCTTCCCTTCGGCGTTGCGGATAATCCCATACATATCTTTATCGAAGATAACGGTGAAGTGGTATTTACCGCCGATAAACCCGGCTTTCGGGATGCTATCTCGTATATTCACCGGCTCTATGCGGAAAAACTTATCGACGTTGAAATATTCACCCAGGACCGGACCCTGCTTACCAACAAGATCCGCCAGAACAATGTGGGGGTCTACACGGATTACCGGCTGAAACTGTCCATGGCCGCCCCCGAATCTGAATCCCTCTATACATTGATGCCGCCCCTCAAGGGACCCAATGGTGACCAGCGCTGGCTCAGGGCCCAGATCGGGATTACCGATGGGGCCTTCGCCATTACCAGCGCCTGCAAATATCCTGAGGTCGCCATGCGCTGGCTGGATTATATCAACGAGGAAGACAACAACATACAGTTCCGCTACGGGATGTTCAAGGAAGCCGGATGGACTGCGAACGAAGCCCTGGTTCCTTCCAAGGACAAGCCCGGCTTATGGGAAGTTAACGTCAGGCCAACCGCCATCCCCCCCAATGACTGGCCGTTCAGCGCTCCGGTTGCGGTATCCCCGGTCCTCAGCCCCCGGCGGCTCATTGATAAATATGTCGCGGAAAAGGGAAGCAACCTCGCCAAAAACGAAGTCTGCGATTTCTACCGGCCCTATTTGACCAAGAACCCCTACAACTATCCCTGGCGCTTCACCGTGGAAGAACTTGAGGAACTGTCCCTTTTGCAGACCGAACTGGTAGCCTTTGTCGAAAAGACCCAGGCGCAATGGATAGACGCCGGCGGGGTTGAACAGGGATGGGATGCGTACCTGCAGCAGCTCAAACGGTACAACGTGGACCGTTACCTGGAACTCTACAAGAAAGCCTATCAGAGATCCCTGGTTAAATAGGCAATTTTAAAACAGTATTACTGCGGCCCCTTTTCAAGGGGCCGTTTTTTTAAAGGAAAAGGGGCGTTAATATGATTGGCCGGAAATATCCTTCGGAGATGAAAACCCTCACCGATTCAAAGACCGGTAACAAGATTATCAAGCTGACCGGCGGCGATTCAAATAACTACCACATGTACTTCACCGAGAATTCATTTAACGAAGGCCGGCGGGAGATCATCTTCTATTCCGACCGGGATTCCGGAAAAGAATATCAGTACAACCTTTTTTCCATGAACCTTGATACCGGAGAGATGATTCAGCTTACCGATGTCCATAGCCCTATTTCCCATTGCATCAAACCAAAGGAAGGGGGCCGCCTCTTTTACTTTAACGATAACAAAGTCATACGCCTTGATATCCCAAGCCTGGAAGAAAGGGTGATCTACGAAAGCAGCCCCGATTTCAGGCTGACTTCGGTTTCGCTCAACAAGAGCGGGACCCGCATCGGCATTGCCCGCAACGAAGATATCAAAGTGATACGGGGCGCAAACTACACCGGGTTTACGGAAGCCATGTACGCCGTGAAGCGCAGTATTATTACCGTGACCGGCATTGACGGCAGCAACCCCTATGACGCCTTTACAGATACCCACCTGATGGGCCACTTCCAGTTTGCCCCGGACGATGACACCATCGGTACCTTCTGCCACGAGGGCCCCTGGAATCTGGTACAGCAGCGGATATGGATCATCGATTTTATGTCCCGGACCGTGCTTCCCTGCATGAGGCAGGAGGCGGACGATTCCATCGGCCACGAATTCTGGACCCGTGACGGGCTCATCTTCTTTGACAACCGGCGGGCCGGGCACGACGGCACCATCACCTCCGACAAGACCCAGGTCTTCAAGGCCCCGGTTGACAAGAAACAGGCCCCATACATTGGCTTTGCCGATAAATCGGGCAAGGTCATTCGCACCGTGGAAATGTCCTTCTACTGCAACCATTACCACGCGAACAATGACAATACCATTCTGGTAGGCGACGATGTGGAGGATTTACAGCTCATCAATATTGCTAACGTCGCGGACGCCGGCTCAGCCCGGATGCAGCGCCTGTGTTTCCACGGCACTTCCTGGTACGGGCAAAGTACCCACTGTCACCCGACCTTTGACTGGGACGGGCGCTTTGTCCTTTATACCTCAGACTTCGGGGGCAAACACAATCTCTACATGATCGACACCGAACAGGTTAAGTGGTAATTGATTTACTGAAACAAAAACCGCTCCGTCTTCCGCAGTAAACAGGAGAATTCCTCAAAGCTGGTTTGTGTTTCCGGTAACGATTTGAGGAAAAATTCCCCGTAGCGTTTGCGGAGTATCCTGCCGTCCAGCACCGCCACCACCCCGTGATCGCTGGAGCGGCGCATGAGCCGCCCAAAGCCCTGTTTGAATTTCATCACCGATTCGGGGAGGGAGAGTTCCATAAAGGGGTTGCGGCCCTGTTTTTCCAGGGCTTCCCGGCGGGCCTCAAAGACCGGGTCGTTGGGGGTACGGAAGGGCAGCCGGCATAAAATGACCAGACGGAGGGTGTCCCCCGGGGCATCCACCCCCTCCCAAAAGGAATCGGTGGCAAAGAGTACCGAAGTTTCGTCGTTGAGAAAATCCTGTAAAAGCCGGCTCCGGTCATCATCCCCCTGTTTCAGGCAGCGGATGCCCTGCTTTTGAAGTTCCGGGGCCGCCGCGTTATAGGCGCTCCGCAGGCTCTGGTATGAAGTGAAGAGGATCAGTGCCGATCCCCCGGCTGTTGCCGCAAGCTGTGCCGCGGCCCTGTCCACAAAATTCTGGTAACCGGGATCTTCCGGCAGGGGCGCGTCCGCAGGAACCGCCAGCAGCACCGATGAAGCATAGGGGAAGGGCGATGGGAAGCGGCCGGTCAGGACCTCCCGTTCCTTAATAAGATTGAGGCCGCACTGGCCCGCCCAGTAGTTAAAGGAGTCCGCCACGGTTAAAGTAGCGGAACAGCAGATCACGGTTTTGTTGGGCTCAAAGAGACTTTCCTTAAGGCCGGGGGCCACATCAACCGGGGTCACTGTAAAAACAGTCCAGGGGTCCCCATTACTCTGATGCCGCTCCAGCCACATCACCTCGGTTGGCCGTTCCTTGTATTCGATAAAAGATGAGCAGACGCCGCCGATGGTTTCAAGCCGCCGCTGTATGGTCTTTATTTCCCACACCGCCGGGTTGTCTTGGTCATCCTCACCGACATTTTCCAGCATGTCCCGGATAATCTCTCCCAGGGTGGTGATCTTCTTCCGCAGGGCGATAAAGAGGGGAAACAGTACCCCGGCAATGTCATTCCGCGCCGGAACGAGACGGAACACCCCTTCCCCGCCGCAGAGTTCCTGGGCGGCGGCGTCAAGATCGTCCGCGGTCTCCCGGATCTTGTCGATGGCCGCCACCCCTTCATCGAGCTTGTCCTCCATGCGGGCAATCCCCGCCAGCCGGATAAGGAGGCCGTTCCGGGCAGCCCGGCGGCGGCGGTAGAGCCGCCCCAGCTGGCGGTAAATACCCAGGCGGCTGAATTCTTTTGAAAAGAATGAAGTGGCCGCCCCCTCAATCGTGTGGGCCTCATCGATCACAACACGGGTGTAGGGTGGCAGCACCACAGTGTTGTCGTAACCGGCGCCCTCCTGCCGGGCGGCCAGGTCCGCAAAGAGCAGGTGATGGTTCACCACGAGAATCCGGGCATCGGCGGCCTCCTTGCGGAGGGCCAGCACAAAGCAACGTTCCCGCTCGGGACAGCGCATACCCATGCACATGTCCGCCTCGGAACAGACCCGGGACCAGACCGCTTCCAGGGGCACAAAGGCTAAGTCCGAGCGGCTCCCGGTCTTGGTGGTCTCCGCCCAGGAAACGATCCGGTAAATTTCGTCATTTTCGGCTTCATCCAGGCTGGGCTCCCGGACGGCGTCCTCCAGGCGGCGGCGGCAGAGGTAGTTACC
>BOAV01000101.1 GCA_026002045.1 Spirochaetia bacterium
ATCAATACCAATATACTGGTTTTTTTTTGTAATGACAATTCCTATTTAAACAATAGGGATTCCCGATTAGCGGTGCGGCGCAATGCAGCGCTAGTATTAAAACCAGGGGCAGAATATACTTGTTTCATGGTTTTTAGTGAAGATTTGCTGGACAGCGCCCTTGGGGGCATGATCCTTTCCGCCTCCGGCTGGCGGGGAATATTCGCCGGTGATGAAGAAAGCAAAACCGGGGCCATTTCCGAGGCTCATCGGATCATCGCGGCGGCCGCCGCAGAAGCCTTTGCCGCCTGGCTGCAGGAGAGATCCTCCACGGTAAAAGCACCCCTGATCATCGTGGGAACCGATACCCGGCCCACGGGTCCCGCCATCGCCGAAGCGGTAATCGCCGCCCTGCTTGGCTCCGGCTGCGCGGTCCGTTACGCCGGGATCACCGCCGCCCCGGAAATCATGGCCTATGCCCGCAGTCTGAACGGGCAGGCGGCGGGCTTCATCTATATTTCCGCAAGCCATAACCCCATCGGTCACAACGGCCTCAAATTCGGCTGCACCGATGGCGGGGTTATCTCCGCAGGGGAAGCGTCGGTCCTTATCGAAAAATTCCGCTCCCTCATGATCGCGCCGGATCGGGTCGTCCGTATTAAAGCCCTGCTTGACAAGGCTGAAGCGGAGGCCCTCAAAAAGGTATATGCCGAATCTGCGGCGGTTAAAAAAGAGGCCTATAAGGCATACCTGGATTTTACCGCCCAAGTGGTATATGGCGATGGGAACATCGCGGGAGATGATATTGCCCAAGGCAGCATTGCTGCCACGCTTAACCGGGGAATCCGGGAACGGCCTGTGGGGATTGCGGTGGATTTTAACGGTTCGGCCCGGACCCTCTCCATTGATAAGGAATTTCTTGGTAACCTGGGGATAAAATTCCATACGATGAATGACAAACCCGGTGAAATCAGCCACCGGATCGTGCCCGAGGGGGAATCCCTGGAACCCTGCCGGCTTTTTCTGGAAAAACTCCACCGGAAAGACCCGTCCATCATCCTGGGCTACGTGCCTGACTGCGATGGGGACCGGGGAAACCTGGTTATCTGGGACGAGGGGGCAGGCAAAGCCCGGAGTCTTGAGGCCCAGGAGGTATTCGCCCTGGCCTGTGTGGCGGAACTGGCCCACATGGTCTGGACCGGGGAGCTGGGCTACGATGCCGCCGGGAACGCCCGGAACAAGGCCGCCATCGCCGTGAACGACCCTACCTCTCTGTGTATAGACCGGATCGCCCGGGCCTTCGATGTTTCGGTGTTCCGTGCCGAAGTGGGTGAAGCGAACGCGGTGGGCCTTGCCCGGAAGCTCCGGGAAAGGGGCTACATCATCCGCATCCTGGGGGAAGGTTCCGCCGGGGGCAACATTACCCACCCATCGGCGGTACGGGACCCCATCGACACGGTGCTGGCCCTGCTCAAGCTTATTTCCGTGCGGAGCGAAGCCGGCAGACAAGGGCTTTTCGAACTCTGGTGCGATCTTTCAGGCCAAAGCGAACTCTATCATACCGATTTTACCCTGCAAGACATCATCGCCACCCTCCCCGCCTTTGTCACCACTGGTTTATATTCCCCGGAGGCCCTCCTCCAAATCAAAACCGCCGATCATGCCATACTCAAGAGCCGCTACCAGACAGTATTCCTTAAGGAATGGGAAAAGCGAAAGGATGAGCTAAAAGTAAAATATGGCATCGCAGGCTGGGAAGCCGCGGCCTACAAAGGTCTGGAAGAGATCCGCCCCCTCACCCGCTTCGGCGACGCAGGCCGCGGCGGCCTCAAGATCAATTTCCTCAATGAAAACGGCGTCCCCATGGCCGCAATCTGGATGCGGGGCTCCGCCACGGAACCGGTATTCCGGGTCATGGCCGACGCCGCAGGCCCGGACCCGCGGCTGGAACGGGACCTTATCGAATGGCAGCGGCGCATGGTCACTTTGGCCGATCAAGTAACGACGCAGTAGGAGTAAAACATGGGCATACGGGGCGAGGTGTTTTCAACCACCGTGCAGTTGCAAAACAGGACCTATTTTTTCAATGTAAAGGAAAACCGCATGGGGGACCTTTACCTCAACATCGTGGAAAGCAAGAACCGTGAAACCGGCGGCTTTGAACGCCAGTCGGTGATCCTCTTTGCCGATGACCTCCAGGAATTCCTCAAGGGCTTCGATGAATCCCTCAAGGTGCTGGAAAAGGCCGTCCGGGAAAAGCGCAAGAATGATCCGAATCAGGGCCACAGCGATGGCCGTCCCCGCGAAGGGGATCGGCCCAGGAGCCGTTTCAAGGCAAAAGACGGGGGCGGAGCGAGCCGGCGGGGAAGAAAAAACGAATCCGGGGATAACCGGGACAAAGAAAGCGTGAAACGGGGAAAACGGGTGGTGGTCAAGAAGCGGGATGAATAAGGGCGGACAATCCGGGAAAAATTAGCAATGAACGCGACAACTATTAAAATTATTGCAATAGTTTTAATGGTTTTTGACCACATTCACCAAATGTTTGCGCCTGTGGGTGCGCCGCTGTGGCTCACATGGCTTGGCCGGCCTGTATTCGCTTTGTTTCTGTTCGCGGCTGCCGACAGTTGGCATTACACGAAAAACCGCAAGAAATACCTTTTAAGGCTGCTTTATGGTTCTTGGGCGGTAACAATATTAAGCCGGATAGCAGGCATGGTATTCCCGAACGAAAATATTGTGTTGATGAATAATGCGTTTGCAACATTTTTCGTTACCGCGCTCTATATGCTGTCCTGCGATATATTTGTGGATGGCATTAAAAACCGAAAAGCGCAGAGGATTATTGGGGCAATTACGTTATTTCTTGCGCCGATAGTAATTTCCAGCCGTCTATTGTATATTATAGCAACGTTATAGTTTATTTCCCTGCTCAATCCGCCCGGTAGTGACCGCTGCGGCCGCCGCTTTTTTCAAGGAGCCGGATATCGGAAATCATCATACCCCGATCCATGGCTTTGCACATGTCGTAAATGGTTAAGAGGGCGATACTCACCCCCGTAAGGGCTTCCATTTCCACCCCGGTCTTCCCGTCAGTTTTGGCGGTGCAGATCGCCCGGATGCTTAAGGTTTCTCGATCCGTCTCAAAGTCAAGGGTACAAGCGCCAAGAGGAACGATATGGCAGAGGGGGATAAGATCAGAAGTTTTTTTGGTTCCCATGATCCCCGCAATCCGGGCCGCCCCCAGCACATCACCCTTGGCGGCGCTGTTATCAAGGATCGCCTCCATCACCTTTTCATTCACCTTAATCGTACCCTCCGCAGCGGCAAAGCGGCGGGTAATGTCCTTTTCCGAAACATCCACCATGATCGCGTTGCCCCTGCGGTCAAAATGATTTAATTTTTCACCATTATCCACTGCTCATTCCTTATTACTGATTATTCCGGCACTCCGGTAAGCATTTCAAGCCCGTGTTCCAGAGCGTCAAGGACACATTCCAAATTTTCTTTTGCCGCATTGGGGCTGCCGGGTAAATTGATAATCAGGGTTTTACTCCGAATGACGGCAACGGAGCGGCTCAGGATGGCCCGGTTGGTTTTCTGTAAACTATAGGCCCGCATGGCTTCGGGAATCCCCGGAACCATGCGCTCGGCAATGTCTATGGTGGCCTCCGGGGTATAGTCACGGGGAGAAAAACCGGTGCCGCCGGTGGTTACGATAAGGTCCGCCTCATTTTTATCGCAGATAACCTTCATCCTTTCCGCCAGCATCTGCCGCTCGTCGCTTAGGATATCACAGGAAACTATCCTGTACCCCGCTGCACTAAGCATCTCCGCCACCAGGGGGCCGCTCTCGTCCTTCCGCTCCCCCCGGTAAGACCGGTCGCTGGCGGTTATCACCGCCGCCCTAAATTCCACGCACAGCTCCTTTACCGTTCCGGCAGATACTTCCGTAATTGGGCCAGCACATCCTCAATATCGAGGGGTTTGCCCACATGACCGTCCATCCCCGCTTCAAGGCACTTTTCAATGTCTTCTTTAAACACATTCGCCGTCATGGCAATAATTGGTACATGCTTCGCATGTACCTTGGGAGTTTGAGCCTGCGGCTCAAACTCCAAGCTGTTGAAAACGGGCTTTAGTCCGTTTTCAACAGCCCTGATTGCGCGGGCGGCCTCATAGCCGTCCATTTCGGGCATCTGGATATCCATAAAGATCATATCAAAGGCATCGGGGACAGCGGTGAAGCGCTCCACCGCGAGGGCGCCGTTTCCCGCACATTCAACCGAAAGGCCCGTGGGCTCCAACAGGGACATCACAATCTCCCGGTTAATTTCCACATCCTCCGCCAGCAGGATTCGATATCCTGAAAAATTGTCCGCAGGGGGGACTGCGGCGGCGGTCTCTTTCCCCTGGGAATTTTCAAAGGCGGTATCCGCCGCAGATACTGTCCTAACCGGAACCGTAAAACTAAAGACGGAGCCTTTGCCCAATTCAGACTCCACCGAGATGACGCCCCCCATCATCTCCACAATCCGTTTGGAGATGGCAAGCCCCAGGCCCGTGCCGCCGAATTTCCGAGAGGTACTTGAATCGGCCTGCTCGAAGGAAGAAAAAAGTCGGCCCTGATCTTCCGCGCTTATGCCGATGCCGGAATCAATAACCTTCACCCGGATGGTACAGGTCCCATCGGCAATACCCTCCGCACGGGCATCAAGTTCTATTGTGCCATGATCGGGGGTGAATTTTACCGCATTGGAAAGAAGGTTGGCGATCACCTGGGCCAGCCGCTGATCATCCCCGATTAATACCGATGGAATATTCTTGTCAACAGTAATACTAAGGGTCTGCTGTTTCTCTTCCGTCTGAAAACTTATTACACCGACCACATTCTGTATCATCTTTTCAAAATTGAATTCCGTCAAAGAAAGTTCATACTTGTTTGCTTCAATTTTTGACATGTCAAGAATATCGTTGATAACCCCCAGCAGATGGGTGGAAGCTTCTTCGATCTTGCCTAAACAGTATTCCTTTTTTTCGATATTCTCCGCGCCCTTCGCAATGGCGGTCATGCCGATGATCGCGTTCATGGGGGTACGCATCTCATGGCTCATGTTGGCAAGAAAATCACTCTTTGCCCGGCTCGCCTTTTCGGCCTGTTCCAGTGCGGCGTTCCGTTCCTCATCTTTTTTGCGGTAAATAAAAAAACTGAAGAACCCCGACGCAATAACAAAAATCATGGAACCCAGCAGCACCACCGCAAAAACACCGCTGCGGTTGTGGGACTGGATAAGTTTTTCATCGGGAATATCTATCCCCGCAATGGCAATAATATTTCCCGCAGCATCGAAAACCGGCGCATAGGAAGTAAGCAGCCCCTCATACCCCAGAGGATAAAACCCCAGCACCGTGGTAACCGCCCGATAAGTACTCAGCAGCAACAGTATTTCTTTTTCTTCCATGGGCTGGGGCGGGCTTGCAAGGTTCACAACCGTTTCCGGATCCATATCATTATCCACAATGTATTGCAGAGCGTTATCGGCAGTTATTCTGAAATAGTATGCATAACGTACCTTATGTTCATCGGCAAATTTGACAAGCCGGTTTCTGATATCCGTAAAAAGGGGCTTCTCCATATCCGCAGGGACACGGAGTTCATCCAGTTCCTCCGCTGTAACGATTTTTGCAAGGGAGCGGCTGGAAGCGAGGAGCCGCTCATCAATACTTTCTTCCAGATAGGATGAGATAAAATTGACGAGGATACTGGCATTGATGGATATCACCAATACCAAAAGGGCAGCAAAAGAAAAAAGAATGACTCCGAGATTGTCGTATATCTTTTTCCTTAAGCCGCCCATTCTAACTGTTTAGCATCAACCAAACTTTGCAATTGGGACAAAGGTGTCGGCCTTGAGTGCCGCGCCGCCCACCAGTGCGCCGTCGATGTTTTCCTTGGCCATAAGCTGGGCGGCGTTATCGGCCTTTACGGACCCGCCGTACTGGATGATGATCTTTGCCGCGGCGTCCGCGCCGTAGAGTTTCCCGATCACCTTCCGCACATAGGCGTGGATGGCGTCGGCGTCCTCCGGGGTGGCGGTCTTGCCGGTCCCGATAGCCCACACGGGCTCATAGGCGATGACGACCCGGCTTAAGTCCGCGGCGGATACCCCCTCAAGGCCCTTCACAGTCTGGGTTTCGCAGACCGCTTCCGCCTTGCCCGCTTCCCGTTCCGCAAGAAGTTCCCCCACGCAGAGGATCACCTCAAAGCCGTGCTGCAAGGCAAGCTTGACCTTTTTGTTGATCAGGGCGTCGTCTTCCTTATAGACATGCCGCCTTTCGCTGTGCCCCAGGATCACCGTCTGGACCCCCAGGTCCTTGAGCTGCAGCACCGAGACTTCCCCGGTATGGGCGCCCTGCTCCTCGGCGGCGCAGTTCTGTGCCCCCAGGCGAATGTTGGTCCCCTTGACGATGGCGGCCACGGTCTCAATCGCCGTAAAAGTCGGGGCAACCAGGTACTTGTGTTTCCCGTCCTTAAGCTGGGTCACCAGGGCCTTTGCCAATTCGGCGGCCTCGGATCGGGTCTTGTGCATCTTCCAGTTACCGGCAATGTAATAATCTCTGCTCATCTTCTTGCTCCTTTATAATACGAATATTAACCACAGAGGGCACGGAGAGAAGACACAGAGTTCACAGAGAAGAAGAGAATAAAAAATCTAATTCCCCTCTGTGTTCTCTGTGAAACCTCCGTGCCCTGGAACCTTCGGTTCCTTGTGGTTTCTCTTCCTCTTCCTTACCCGCGTGTAACTTCAATGCCGGGGAGTTTCTTCCCTTCCAGCAGTTCCAGGGATGCGCCGCCGCCGGTGGAGACGTGGCTCATTTTGGAGGCCAAGCCGAATTTGTTCACCGCCGCCACGGAATCGCCGCCGCCTACCACGGTGATGGTTCCCCGTCCGGTGGCGTCCGCTACCAGATGGGCAACCTGCTCGGTCCCTTTTGCAAAGGCGTCGAATTCAAAGACACCAACCGGGCCGTTCCACACAATGGTTTTGGCCTTGGCGAGGACTTCCTTGTACTTGGCTACGGTCTTGGGGCCAACGTCCAGGCCCATGAGGTTGTCGGGGATGTCCAGGCCGTCGATGGCCACGGGCTTGGCGTTGGCGTCAAAGGTCTCGGCGCCGATGTGATCCAGGGGCAGGACAATCTCGGCCCCGGCTTTCTTGGCGGCTTCGATGATGCTCTTGGCGGTATCAAGTTGATCGTCTTCGATCAGGGACTTGCCCACCTTGTGCCCTTGAGCCTTGAGGAAGGTATAGGCCATACCTCCACCGATCACCAGGGCGGAAGCGTTTTTCAAGAGGCTTTCCAGCACGGCGATTTTCGAGGAAACCTTTGCCCCGCCGATGATGGCCACGAGCGGCTTCTGGGGATTGGTCACAATCGGCTCCAGATAGTTCACCTCTTTTTCCATCAAAAAGCCCGCCACCGAAACCGGCACGAACTTGGCAATGGAAGCGGTGGAAGCGTGATCCCGGTGGGCGGTGCCGAAGGCATCGTTCACAAAGATATCGCCATAGGATGCCAACTCTTTCGCCAACTTGTCCCGGTCGGCCGCCTCCTTGGCGGTCTCTTCCTTATGAAACCGGGTATTTTCCAGCATGATGATGGTCCCGGCGCCCTGTCCGTCGATAAAGGCCTTTTTGCCGTAATCCCCGTCTTCCCCGGCAAAGACTACGGGCTTGCCCAGCTTTTTCGCGAGGTATTCCGCCACAGGCTTTATCCGGTGCTTACCGGCGATGTACTTGGCCTCGTCAAAGGTCTTGCCGTCTTTCTCGGCCTTTTCCTGGGCCTTCTTGGCATCCTTGGAGGGGTCCCCCAAGTGGGACATCAGGGTCAGGGTCTTAACCCCCTGATCCAGGATGTACTTGATGGTGGGAATCGCCGCCGTAATCCGGGTATCGTCCTGCACCACCCCGTCCTTCATGGGCACGTTAAAGTCCACCCGCATAATAACCCGCTTACCCTTAAGGTCTACGCTTTTGACTGTCTTAATCATCTTAAACCTCCAAATAGAATTAATACTAACCACAGAGGGAAGAACACAGAGTTCACAGAGAAGATTAAGGAGAATAATTTTGAAGAAAGCATTTATTAATCCCCTTCTTCCTCCGTGTCCTCTGTGCAGGCTCTGCGTCCTCTGTGGTTTCTCTTCCTCTTCTTCCTTAAAGTAAAAAAGCCCCGCCCATTGCGGGTCGGGGCCTTTCATTCATACCGGCAATACCGGCTTATTTTTTGCTGTCGATGTACTTGAGCAGATCCACTACCTTGTTGGAATAGCCCCACTCGTTGTCGTACCAGGAAACCACCTTGAAGA
>BOAV01000102.1 GCA_026002045.1 Spirochaetia bacterium
GACCGGATACAGGGGGGGGCTGCCATGGCGGTGGCGGTTATCGGGGACGGGGCCCTTACCGGCGGGATCGCCTACGAGGGTCTTTCCCATGCGGGGCAGCTGGGGCTTCCCCTGGTGGTGATCCTCAACGATAACAAGATGTCCATCGGCGCCAATGTGGGGGGGCTTTCAAAATACCTGAGCCGCCTTTCCATGAAGGCCCGGTACCAGCGTTTCCGTCGGACATTCGACGCCATAGCGAAAAAGCTGCCATTCGTGGGGGATGTTTTCTTCGAGATCGTGGTCAGGCTGAAACGGGCGGTGAAGGCGGTTTTTTATACCGATAACTTTTTTGTGGACCTGGGTTTTGAGTATGTCGGCCCCATTGACGGGCACAATATAAGCGCCCTGATCAAGGTATTTGAGGATGTGCGGAAGCTGGGCCGCCCCGTGGTGATCCACGTGATCACCCGGAAAGGCAAAGGTTACGGCTATGCTGAGGATGATCCCGGCAGCTACCACGGGGTCGGTTCCTTTTCTGTTGCCGAGGGGCTTGAGGCGGGACAGCCGATGGCAGCATCTTCCGGGGGGAGAAGAACCCTCCTTTCGGAGGGGGCGGCCGGATGTTCCGGGCCAACCTTTACCGAAGCCTTTGGGGCTGCGATCCTTGCGGCGGCGCAGGGGGACGCGAAGGTGGCGGCCATTACTGCGGCCATGGAAAAGGGGACCGGGCTTTCGCCTTTCAAAAAGGCCTTTCCCACCCGTTTTTTTGATGTGGGAATCGCCGAGGAACATGCCCTTCTCTTTGCGGCGGGGCTTGCCGCCCAGGGGCTCAAGCCGGTGGCGGCCATCTATTCAACCTTTATCCAGCGGAGCATCGATCAGATCATCCATGACCTGAGCCTTCAGAATATGCCGGTCATTTTGGCCCTGGACCGCGCAGGCTTTGTGGGGGAGGACGGGGAAACCCACCAGGGGCTTTTTGACATTGCCCTGTTCCGCCCGGTCCCAAACATGACCATCCTTGCCCCCGCCGGGGAATCGGAACTGAAGCTCATGCTGAACTGGGCCCTGGAATCCGCCGCCGGGCCAAAATCGGACCTTGGTCCTGTCGCAATCCGCTATCCCAAGGGCCGCTGTCCCGGCGAAACCCCTGAATTTTCCCAACCTATTGAAAAAGGCCGGGGTGTGTGGATTCGCGGCGCTGTGCGGTCTGATGCCGCCGTTTTTGGGATAAATGGCGCAGTTGCGCCGTTCGGCGCAACTGCAAGCGATTCGGCTATCGCCGAATCGCCTGTGTGCCTTGCCTTTACCGGCGGGCTCTACCGGGAGGTTCGGGACGCGGCGGAACGGCTTGCCGGCTGCGGCATCGGGGCCGATCTTTATAACCTCCGTTTTCTAAAACCCATTGATGAGGATTATCTGGCGAATATCATGAACCGCTATCAATTAACCGTTTTTATTGAAGAGGGCATCCGCGCCGGGGGCTTTGGGGAATACGCCGCGGAACTTGCCCTGCGGCGGGGATGTACCGGAAAAATGCTGGTTCTGGCGGTCCCGGAGCATTTTGTTTCACTGGGAACCAGGGCGGAGCTGATCCGCATGAACGGCCTTGACGGGGAGGGGATCGCCGCCGGGGTGCTCAAGGCTCTGCCGCCGATCCCGGAACAGGTTGCCGCAGATTTGATTCCCCTCAAGGCGGCGCTGCAATGATCGGTACAATTGAACTCCCCGGCGGGGGGAAGCTTGATCTTGGGACTTCCCCCTGGGCAGTTCCTCCCTTGGTCATGGGTATTGTCAACTGTAACGGGGATTCTTTTTTCCCCCCCAGCCGGGCCCGTGCGGAGGAAGCGGTGGAAAAGGCCCTGCAGCAGGTTGAGGATGGGGCGGCGATCATCGACTTTGGAGGGGAATCCACCCGGCCGGGAGCGGATTATGTCTCCGCCGGGGAGGAACTGGAACGGCTTATCCCGGTGATCGAGGCTTTCAGACGGCGGTCCCCTGCGGCGATCTCGGTGGATACCCGGAAGGCGGTGGTGGCCCGGGCCGGCCTGGAAGCGGGGGCCGATATTATTAACGATATTTCCGCCCTGGAAGACGATCCTGAAATGGGGCCCCTCTGCGCGGAGAAAAAAGCTGCGGTGGTATTGATGCATAAACAGGGAGAGCCCCGGAATATGCAGAAAAATCCCCACTACACCGATGCCGCAGCCGAAGTTGGGGCATACCTGTTTGAGGCCGCCCGGAAGGCGGAACAGTTGGGAATTGCCCACGACAAAATCATCCTTGATCCGGGGATAGGCTTCGGTAAGGCTCTGGGGGATAACCTCAGCATAATGAATCGCCTTGCGGAAATCTGCGGTTCCGATTATCCTGTATTAATGGCGCTTTCTCGGAAAACCTTTGTCGGGGAATTGACCGGCAGGGCCGTACCGGACCGGCTCGCGGGAACCCTGGGGGCTAATGCGTTTTGTATCCTCCAGGGGGCAAAGATAGTCCGGGTCCATGACGTGCGGGAAACCGCGGATATGATAAAAGTGCTTTTTGGCATTGTCCATGCGGGGCGAAAAGGATAAGAGCGGAAGGTGGAGTGGTTTCAACGGCTTTCTCATTTTTATGATCTCATCCGCCCGGTTCTGGATGTGGCGATCCTTGCGTTTCTGCTCTACAAGGCCTACGATCTCCTGGTCAAAACCCAGGCGGTTCAGCTCGTAAAGGGGGCAGGTTTTCTTGCCCTGATCTACGGCATCGCCTTCCTGTTCAAGCTCACCACCCTCCAGTGGCTCCTGACTATGCTGGCCCCCGGACTTTTTATCGCCATCGCCATCGTGTTTCAGCCGGAACTGCGGAAGATATTTATCCGTCTGGGCCAGGGGGACCTTTTCCGGCCGGACACCAAGCCCCGGATCGGCCAGCTTGAGGCGGTGGTCACCGCGGCGGAAATTCTTTCCCAGCAGCGGCGGGGTATGCTGGTGGTCTTTCCCCGGAAGATCAATATTAAGAACATCATCGAAACGGGGACCCGGCTGAACGCGGACATATCTTCAAGTCTTATCGTTGCGGTTTTTGAGTTTGACGGCCCCCTCCACGACGGGGCCATGATCATACAGAACAGCAGGATAGCCGCCGCGGGGTGTTTTCTGCCCCTTTCGGAACAGCAGGATATCCGCAAGAACTTTGGTACCCGCCACCGGGCCTCCCTGGGGATGTCGGAACAGTCCGATGCGGTGATCCTGGTGGTTTCCGAGGAGACCGGGGCCATATCCCTGGCCTACGACTCCAAGCTCTATTACGATCTTTCTCCCCTGGAGATAACCCGGAAGCTCAAGGAGTTGCTTGACCGGGGGGGCAGGCGGGAGGCGGTCGATCAGCAACAGGCTATCACCCTGGATACCCAGTCCGGGGCGGAACTTCCCGTAAAGGCGGAAGGCTAGAATGGCTTCGTTTTCCTTAAGAAAATTAATAGCCAGGGCCTCCGAGAATTGGCTGGTCAAGGTGATTTCCGTCTTCCTGGCGATTGTCCTTTTTGTCTTTCACCGGATGAGCGCCATGGAATCCCGGTTTTTTTCGGTGCCCCTTACGATTGAATCCAACGCCAACCTTATCCCCGCAAGCCCCTATACCCGGATGGTCCGGGTAAGCCTCCGGGGGGATAGAAACAGTATCGATCCCATTCTGGAAGACGACATCAATGCCTATATTGATTTGCGGAAATACGAAACCGAAGGACTGCACCGGGTGCCGGTGCAGATCCGCAAGCTGGGGACCGCCCAGGAAGTAGGACCCCTGGAAATAACCGTGGACCCCATGGAAATTTCCCTGGAACTGGATCACCGGGCAAGTAAGTCCCTGCCCCTGACTGCGAATACCCGGGGCAGTGTGGAAGAGGGCTACGATTTGGCTTCCCAGACCCTTACCCCCAGCCAGGTGACGGTGGACGGCCCCCAGCGTTTATTCGCGAATATTACGGAACTCTCCACCGCCGAGATAGACCTTGCCGGCAGGAACGCGGATTTTTCCCTGATGGTGAATATCATTAACCCGGACCCCCTGCTGGTGATCCGGGGAAACAGGATGACCGAATTCCGGGGCATTATACAGAGCCGGGTTTCGGTACGGAACATTGAGAGTATACCTATTACGGTGCAGGGCCTCGATCCAAAATTCGCCGTGGAACTGGATATTAAATTGGGGAGCGTCAAGGTCGAAGGCGATCAGGGGGCGCTCGACTCCTTTGAGCCCCCCGATACTTTCCTCAGCGTAGATGCTTCCGCTATTGGTCAGGAAGGGACCTATACGCTGCCCCTTGAGGTATCCCTTCCTTCGGGGCTGAACCTGGTACGCCAGGAACCCCTGGAGGTTTTGCTTACCATCACTCCTGGCAGCGGCAACGATGCCTTATGATCGTGGGGATTGGAATTGATGTGGTCCATGTGCCCAGACTGGAACGGTGGCGGACCACTCCGGGGCTCCTGGAACGGTATTTTCATGAAGATGAGCTTGCCCTTGCCCTGTCCAAAGGGGGCGGGGCGGTTTTATCCCTGGCGGCCCGGTTTGCCGCCAAGGAAGCCTTTGGCAAAGCCCTGGGGACGGGGCTTGCGGGGATTGTGTTAAAGGATATTATGGTGGTGAATCAACATAACGGACGGCCGATGGTTCAGGTATTTAATACCGCCCTGGAGGCGCTGCAAAAAAGCGGGGCTAACCGGGTTCATATTTCCCTGACCCACGAACAGGATAAGGCCATCGCCATGGTGGTACTGGAAAGGGTGGAGGTCTAAAGGAACATGGGCAATGACAAGAAGGAACTAAAGGTTTCCTTTTTTTCCCAAAAAAAATATACCTGCCCGGCGTGTGACGCCGTTTTCCGGAAGGAAGAACCCCTCTCCGGGAGCGGGCGGCTCATTGCCGGCGAGCTTACGGAGGAACTTCACCGTCTCTATGAGCCTTCTGTCAAATACGGCGAGCTCTATCCCCTGGCCTATCAGGCCACGGTCTGCCCCGAGTGCTGGTTTGCCTCGATGGACTCGGACTTTTCCGCTCTTCCCGATAAGAACCGGGGAGTGGTCTGGAACCACCGGGAACAGCGGGTCATCGACACGGAGCTTGTTTTCCCCGGTATTGATTTTCACAAGCCCCGGGGCCTTGCGGAGGGAGCCGCTTCCCAATATTTGGTACTCCGGTGTTATGAGTATTATGACACGGATATTTCCCCTACGATTAAGCAGGGCCTTGCGGCGCTGCGGGCCGCCTGGCTCCTGGATGAGATGGACAGGAAAACCCCGAATCAGCATTACGACTGGCTTGCCATCCTGTTCAGACGGAAGGCCCAGTTTTTGTATAACGAAGCGATCCGCAAGGAACAGAATGGTCAGGAAACTCTTTCCGGGATAAATACCTTCGGCCCCGACACAGACAAGAACTATGCCTATGAGGGGGTTCTCTACCTCGCCGCATATCTTCGTTACAAATACGGCCCTTCCGGCGATCCTGAACAGCGGAAAAATTCCCTGGAGGATGCCCGCAGGACCATCGCCAGGATCTTCGGTATGGGAAAAATATCCAAGGGCAAACCCGGCCCCTTCATGGAACACGCCCGGAAAATTTATGATGACATCAATAAAGAACTGAATGAGACAGCCCTCTGATCCTGCCCTTGCCAGAAATATTAAATTGTTAATAGCCTACGACGGCACTGACTTTTCCGGTTGGCAGAGACAGAGTGAAGAAAGCCATGGGCAAAACTGCACAAATAAAGTGCGTACCGTGCAGGGGACCATCGAAACGGCCCTGGAAAAGCTCCATAAGGAGAAGGTGAACCTCTGCGGTTCGGGCCGGACCGACGCCGGTGTCCATGCGGCGGGACAGGTTGCCAATTTTTATACTTCTATTAAAAGTATGGGCGCGGATCGTTTTGTTCCGGCCCTGAACAGCCTCCTGCCGCAAGACGTACGTATCCTTGAAGCGGTGGAAACACTGCCGGATTTTCACGCCCGGTTCGATGCCAGGATGCGGACCTACCGTTACCAGCTGATCTGCGGCCGCCACGCCCTGCCCCACGAGGGCCGTTATGCGCTCCAACTCTGGCGGCATCCCCGGCTTGAGACACTCAACGATTACGGGCGGCTCCTTTTGGGGGAACGGGATTGCTCCCTTTTCGCAATCCCCCGGGATTCAAGCAAATCCCGGAGCCGTTATATTTCACAGGCCCATTTTTTTATCCGGGGTGATACGCTGATCTTTGAGATCAGCGCCAACGCCTTTTTGTGGAAGATGGTCCGCTCGGTTCTGGGAACACTTCTGTACTACGAGGAGCGGGGCATTTCCACGGAACAGCTCAAGGCCGCCATTGATTCCGGGGACCGCAGTCTCGCGGGGCCTACCGCTCCGGCCCATGGGTTGTTTCTGTGGAGAATTGAATATTACAGGAATTGAAGAAGGGTCCACGGATTACACGGATTTTTTAATCCGTGTAATCCGTGGATAAAATTTTTGTGAACCGCGCCACGTACATCGGCCCCATCCCTTCGCAGACATCGGGTAAAATGATCCTGCCGAATTCGGTCTTTTCACCTTCGATAAAGTCCGGGGCGTCGATTACTGCCGCGCCCCCGTATTTTTTGAAAAGCCGCGCCGCCACGGCGTCGTTTTCTTCCGGGGAGAGGGCGCAGGTGGCGTAGACCAGGGAGCCGCCGGGAGCGAGCAGCAGAAAGGCGGATGACAAAAGCGCCCACTGCCGCCCCGCAAGGAATCGCGGCCGGGCAGGGGTCCATTCCGAGAGGTATTTTTCGCTTTGGATCACATGGCGTTCGCTGGAACAGGGGGCGTCCAAAAAAATGGCGGCGTAGCGGCACTGTTCACTTTTTCTGCCCCCCTGGGCGGCGGCGTCAAAGCCCGAAACCGTCACCCGCGCCCGCTTTTCCCTGTCCAGGTGGGCATCCAGCACATCCGCGAGCCGTCTGCGCCGTTCCGCGGAAATTTCGTTGGCCAGGAGCCGGGAATTACCGTGCATTGCCGAAGCAATTACCAGGGTTTTGCCCCCCGGCGCGGCACAGGCGTCCAGAATTTCGCCCCCGGCATCCGCAGCATTGTCAGCGCCGGGGAGCCGCAGGGATTTTGCCGCCAGCACCGAGGCATAGTCCAGCAAGTAGGGTTTGGCAAGTCCCTCCGCATAGGGAACCGGCGCGGAAGGCCGGAGCAGGCTTTCCCGCAGGGCGGGCCAGCGTTCGCCGTAGATGTTGCGATAATAAGTTTCAAATTCAGCGTTAACCGTATTAGCCATTTCCTGATTTTATGATATCATACATTATTATGCCAAGAATTCTGGATACCTCCGCGGTGGTCCCCGTCATAGCGGAACTGGTCAAAAAAGCCTGTTATGAGTTGGACGATAATTTTATGGGGGCCCTGCGGGAAGCAATCAAAAAAGAGGAATCCCCCTACGGCAGGGATACCTTGCAGCTTCTCATCGACAATGCCGAGTATGCAAAGGCCGAACAGATCGCCTGCTGCCATGATACGGGTACCTGCGTGGTGATCATGGAAATCGGCCAGGAAATAAGCTGGACCGGAGAACCCCTTTTTGACGCCGTGAACGCCGGGGTCCGCAGGGGCTACGATGAAGGCTACCTCCGCAAGTCCATGGTCGTTGACCCCCTGAACCGGGTTAACACCGGGGATAATACCCCCGCCGTGTTCCACCCGGAGATCGTCGCCGGGGATCAGGTACGCATCACGGTGATGCCCAAGGGCGGGGGCAGCGAAAACATGGGGGCCTTTTCCACCCTGGTCCCGGCAGTGGGGGCCGAAGGGGTTAAGGACTTTGTGCTCAAGACCGTGGAGGACGCCGGGGGCAAAACCTGTCCGCCCGTCATCGTGGGGGTAGGGGTGGGGGGCACCATGGACTGGTGTTCCTGGATAGCGAAGAAGGCCCTGCTCCGTCCCATCGGGGACCGGAGCCCCGATCCTTTTTACGCCGCCATGGAGGAGGAACTCCTGGAAAAGATCAACAATATGGGGATAGGTCCCCTGGGCATGGGCGGCAGGATCACCGCGCTGGATGTCCATATCGAATATTACCCCTGCCATATCACCGCCCTGCCTGTGGCGGTGAATCTGCAATGCCACGCCAGCCGCCACGCCCAAGCCGTGATCTAGTCGAAGAAGGCGCAGAAGGAAAGAGGAAATCATGGAAACTGAAAATCGCGACAGCCAAAAAATCATTCAGCTTAAAACCCCCTTAACCAGGGCGG
>BOAV01000103.1 GCA_026002045.1 Spirochaetia bacterium
CCCGACACGATAACCCGTTCTTCTGGCGTTCCCAGAACGCCTTCACCTATTTCCAAAGTTTCAATGTAGAGCTTATCCGCCTTGGGGTGCCGTTCAATTTTAACGATCTTTGCCACCCGCAGGTCCATGGCGGCGGCAAAATCCGGAGGCGTTTTTACCGCAGCCTCGGGAACCGTTGTCTGCGGCGCGGCCTTCTCCTCATTATTCATTGCCCGCTCCTTCTGGCTTCCCGAATATCGTTCCCGCAATTCCTGGACGAGGTCGTCCTCCAGCCTGGTAAAAAGGACTTCACTCTTGACGACCTTGTGGAGGCCCCGGTCCTGGCCGATATCTTCCCAGCTCAGGTCCTTTCCCACGGAGATAATTTTCAGGGCCGCATTTTCCTTTCTTGCGAAGGAAAGGCCGAAGAAAGAAGCGATCTGCTCGGCGGCGTGGGGCATATAGGGCTCAATCATCACCGCGATATCCCGGACCACATGGCAGAGATCGTGGATAAGGGCCTCCGCAACAGGCGGATCATCGGTACGCTTCCGCCAGGGCTCGCCGTCCTGGAAGGTCTTGTTGGCAAAGGAAGATAGTTCAAAAATCAGCCTAAAGGCGTCCCGCAGATCAGCCCGTTCGAGTTTTTCGGCAATCTTCTTTTCGTAATCCCGGACGGTTTCCCAGAATTGCTGATTTCCCTTGCCTAAGCCCAAGGGGGACATGAGGGGGATTTTCCCGTCGTAGTAGCGGGTCACAAAGGAGAGGGTCCGGTTGACCAGGTTGCCCAGGTTGCCGATAAGCTCGCCGTTCACCTTCTCCTGAAAATCCTTCCAGGTAAAAAGGGCGTCCGCCTTTTCCGGCCGGTTGTAGAAAATGTAAAAACGCCAGATATCAGCGGCGATGCCGGTTTCCATCACATCGGTGCCGAAGACCCCGATGCCCCGGGACTTTGAGAATTTGCCGCTTTCGTAATTCAGGTACTCGGTGCTGGACATGTGGTGGAGCATAGTCCACTTGTCCCCGCTCCCCAAAAGGCTTGAGGGAAAAATCACCGTGTGGAAGGGGATATTATCCTTGCCGATGAACTGAAAAAGCTCCACTTCATCGGGATTCTTCCACCATTCATCCACAAAAGCGCGCCAATCCTTGGTAGTCTCCGCCCCCAGGTTCCCGGTGATCGATATGTAACCGATGGGGGCATCAAACCACACGTAAAAGACCTTGTTCTCGAATCCCGCCTTGGGCACCGGGATGCCCCACTTGAGGTCGCGGGTAATGGCCCGTTCCCGCAGGCCGTCCCGTATCCATGCCTGGGTCATCTGAACGGCGTTATTCGCCCAAAAGCCCCTTTCAGAAGCGGTCTTGATCCACTCCTCAAGGCGGTCCTTTATTTTGGGGAGGTCGATGTAGAGGTGCCTGGTAGATTTCAGTGTCGGGGTGGAACCGCAGGCGGAACACCTGGGCTCCTTCAGTTCCGTGGGGTCCAAAAGCTTGCCGCAGGCTTCGCACTGATCCCCACGGGCGTCCGCTGAGCCGCAATGGGGACAGGTCCCCCGGATATAGCGGTCCGCAAGGAAGCGGTCACAGTGATCGCAGTGGAGCTGCTCGATGGTATGCTCCAGGATAAAGCCCCGTTCATCGAGCTTTTTGAAGATGCCCTGGGTGATTTCGGTCTGGATGGGGGTGGAAGTGCGGCCGAATTTGTCAAAACCGATATTGAACCAGTGGTAAATCTCCGCATGGATGGCGTAGTACCGGTCGCAGAGTTCCTGGGGGCTGACCCCTTCCTCGGCGGCGCGGTTTTCCGTGGCGGTACCGTACTCATCGGTGCCGCAGACATAGAGGGTATCGTAGCCCCGGAGCCGGCAGAACCGGGCAAAGGCATCGGCGGACAGAACCTGAATCAGATTCCCCAGATGGGGCACATTATTCACATAGGGAAGTGCGGAGGTAATCAGTCTGCGTTTCATACATTCTTACTATAGTAAAAAGGGGCTTGAGTTGGCAAGTGGCATCATATCAGGAACTAATGGGAAATTTTCAGGGTAAATTCGTTTCGATAGGACTCCCCGCTCTTTAGGGCGATCCGCAGCAGGGGGATGATGCAGGTTGACTGGTAGAGTTCCATCTCATTTCCCTTAATAGTGCAGGGGCCACGCACCGGGAAAATACAGGCGTCAAAGGCTTTGGCGGAGCCCAGGTTAATGACCGCCTCGTTTTTCAAATCCTGGAATTTCAGTGCCTCTGCGTCTTTCAGAAAAAGTCTGCCGTCAGGTTCCGGCTTTACCCCCGTATTCCCCTTGAGGACCCGCACAAACTCCTCCCCTTCTCCGGAAAAAGAAAGGTCGATTACCGGCGCAAACTGAAATTCCGTTGTTTCCGCGCCCCGGTTAGTCAGGGTATAGGCCGCTGTCAGGGTATCCTTGCGGAGCTGATAGCTTTTTTCAATCCCTATCTGCCCAAAGGGGGCATCCCTTTTCCCGGGAAGGGTGAAGCTCACCTTTCCATGGCCCTTTTCCATTTCCGCCAACTCAAAGCGCTCCCCCCCGCAGAACCGGGTCCCGGAGGAAGGGCCGCCGGTCCCAAGAGCGGCCTTGATGACATCTTCCGGGGAATAGCCCGATGGCAGGAGCCGGTCGGAAAAGGCTCCCCGCCTCCTGACGGTATCCAAATAGTTCCAGGCTTTGGGAAGATAATCCAGTTCAAAAATGCTTGCCCCTTCAGGGCGGATATAGCAGTTGATCCGTTCCCCCTGAAAAAGGTATTCCCCGTCATTATCAAGGTCAAAATCAAAATTCATTAGGGAGGGGATAAAGGCGCCGGTCTCCCGGGTAATTTTTTCCGCCCCCAAAAGGGCGCGGTACGCGGCCTTACGGATCCCGCTGCGGCAAATACCGCCTGAGCCAATAGGGCAAAAAACATCGACTCCCTGGGCCTTCCAGAGTTCCTCCCGTGCGGTGCGCTTGCGGGACTTATCTCCCCGGAGTTGGTTGATGAGGGTATGGGAAAAAACCATCTTTGAATAAATGCCGTTTGCCTCGGGGTATTCGATCAGGTACTGCCGCCCCCGGGAATCCGGGAAATAGGCCTTTTTCAAACCCCGGCGGCCTTTGAGGTATTTGCCGGGGCCGGTAAATTCCAGAAAAGATTCGCAGCGGGAAAGGTCTTCAAAAAATTCATGCCAAAATAGTTCCGCAGAGGCTCTGTCAGCATCGGCGGCTTCAGGAAACACCGAAACCACCCGGTCCTGATCAGGGGGCAGAGATGCAGCCAGCTTTTCCAGGGCAGTATAGGGACTACTTTGGGCAATATCAGCCTTCAACTTGCCTGAAATGGGAAATACGGTGATGAGCTTTCCCTGATCCTCACTGATGCAGGGAGCATAGAGATCCTCCCCGGATAATCCTGCCTGAATGAACTGCCCCTCATCAAGAAAAGTATAGGCCATACCGCAGGCGCTGAGGGGGCTTACCAGGTTCTGTTCCCAGCAGAGACCGGGTATCCAGCAGCCCTGGGGCCGCTTTCCGAACTGCTTGCGCAGGTAGGTCGTCAGGAGCTCAACCTGACCTATTTTATCCTGCAGGGAAATAAGGGGCAGCATTGGCTCGTAGAAACCGCCCCCCAGAAGTTCCACCTGTTTTCGGGAAACCAGATCTTCAATGAGCATAAGGAATTCGGGGTGGACCTTTTCTATCCGGTGGAGGAGCACCCCGGAATAATGAAGGTTAAGCTGAATTTTGGGATATTTATAAAGGGTGGAGATAAAGGGCTTTAATTTTAAGCTGTAGGTCTGTTCAAATTCATCATCCCCCGCCCCATAGGGGACATGAGCATGAGAACCCAATATCAGATGAATATGTTGATTCACTTTTTCTATCTATCCCTATATGATCCGTTCTGATATTCTAGCCTACTTTCCTTATCCTGAAAAGCTTTAAGTACATTGAAAGCGAAAAAACCATAAAATTCTAGAACCTGAGAGCATTAAAAAACATGACCCCAACGGAAGCAAAAATAAGGGACAAAAGCCCCATGGAAATAAGGGTGATGGGATCCCCCTTCAGCAGGGGGGGGACCGCTTCCAGGCTGGACCGCCGCCTGATTTCCCTGAGGATAAGCGCCGTAAGGAGGATGCCCAGGGCAAACCCAAGGGAAAGAACCGCCGCTTCCATAGGGGTGACCCCCACATTCAGCGTCAGGAGGAGGGCCAGGGGGACAAGGCCGTCATAGGCGCTTATTGCCCGGAACAGCCGGGGGCTTCTTTTTTCCCCATCAGGAACGGGCCCTTCGTCCTCAGCGGCAGGTCCCGGGACAGGATACCGCCTGACAAACCAGGCAAGGAGTTGTTCGGAAGCGACGCAGACAAGGGCGCTTAAGGGAAAGAGCAGGAAAAGCATGAAGAAACCCAATTGCAGGGGGGCCAAAACAAAGGTAAAAAACAGCCAGAGTATAAAAACCGAAAGGAAGATCACCCCTGCCTCAAGGAAAGGCACCGGATGATTCTTCCTCCGTCCGGCGCTGATGCCCCTCATGCCCAGGCCGAACTGGAGCGCCAGATTGAGGGAAAGGCTTGAAAAGACCCCGAGGGCGGCAAAAAATCCCATCAGCGCCCCTCCTCATGGAAATCCCTGATACGCCTGAACAGGGCGATCCCATAACCCAAAAGCACCAGCGCCCCTGCGGAGGCCGCCACAATACGGACAGGAAAAAAGCCTTCCTCTTCGGCGGCGAAAAGGGTCACAATCCCCTGGGCGCCTCCGGGGAAAGACAGGACCGCAAAGCCTATCGGCTCCCGGATAAGGGCCAATGCGAGGCTCAAAACCCCCAGAGCCGCCGCCTCGGAAAAGGACCGGGCCAGAACTGCCTCTATCTTCGGAGGTTCTGAATAATTCTCAAGTCCCAGACGTTCCAAAAGGCCCGAAGCAATAAAGCATACGGGACTAAGGATCAGGAAGAAAAAGGTATCCAATACCAGCAGGGGGCTTATAAACCAGAGGAGCAGCAGGTAGAGGCTCCCAATAATGGCCGAAAGGAAGACGTAGAGCCCCTGTCTCCCATTTTGGGGGAAGATGGGCCGGGCCGCATAAATCACAAGAGCCGTCAGGCAGTATACCCAAAGCAGGGAACCGGCGCTTACCAGTGCAAAGGAAAAGCGGCTTGAAGACAGGATAAGAATTCCTCCCCCCGCCAGGGTGGAAAGAGGGGAATGGGCGCCCCACAGGGGGTAGGAATCGAAGGGCTGTTTCATTATTTCTCCTCTCCCCAAAGGGCCAATTCCGCTTCAATACGGTGTATATAAACCCGCAAAACACCCTGGGGAAGGTTTTTGAAGAGCTGTTCCCCATGAACACCTAGGGGGATGACCCGCTCAACCTTTCCCCCTTGGTTTACCACTGCCCCGCAGGGAAGGGCGGCCCCCCCGCTTATCAAGGAGAAGACCAGAATACGGTCAGCGGATCCGCTGATGCTGTACCATTTCCCCAGGGGTATCCTTTTTACAGGCTCCTTTTCCAGGACGCCATTGAGCTGCAGGGGTTCATCCATATTTGCCATGACCTGGTTCACTGCCTTTTGGAGAAGGCGGCCCCGTACCGGCTCGGTATAAGTCCAGAGCCCCCACCCGATAAGGAAAAGCCCCGCCATCCAGCCAAATAGTACGGCGGCATCCATGAGCCGGGGGAACTTTGCGGCAGCGGCCTTGAGCCGGGAAAAATTCATGAGGCCTTCCTTGGCCTGTTGTTACCGGCCCGGGAATATAACTGTCGGCTTTCAATGGACCGGATCAGAGGAATCAGGGCATTAACCAGGGCTATGGCAAAGAAAGCGCCGTAGGGTTCGCCCCCGGAATAACGGAAAATAAAGGAAAAAACCGCCCCAAGGATCACCGCCGCAAGCATCCCCATCTCTGACTTGGCGCCGGTGGCGGGGTCCACCGCAAGGAGAAAGGCCGCCGCAATGGTACCTCCGGAACAAAGCCCAAAGAGGATATCCCCCTCCCCTATTGCACCCCCTGAGGGCAAGGCCCCAAAGACCCGGATAAGCAGGGCATAAACCCCCAGAAAGACCGCCGATATCCAGGCGCGGTTTGCCTGGGAGGCGGTGATCACAATGGTCCCCAGGAGCAGGGCGCAGAGTCCCCGATCCGCAATAATCCCCGGAGGACCGGAAAAAAAGCGGTCAATATAACCGCCGGGTAATTCGGCCCCCATAAAGGAAAAAATTTTATCATTAAGGGAGGAACTTACTATCGCATCCAGGGAAGAATTTTGAAACACAGGAAAATCCAGACTCAAGCTGCCGGATAAGGGCGTCCCCTCAAGGGCTTGTTCAAAAACCAGGGGCCAGGAAAAACGGACAAAGAGCCAGCCCCCCAGGGCAGGATTCACCCAGTTGGCGCCCAGACCGCCGAAACTGTGCTTGATCACCACCATGGCAAAGACCACCCCAGCCCCGGCATATACCGGGTGGATGCTATTTGGAAGGAGCAAGGTAAGGACAAGCGCCGAAGCAACGGCGCTGCCGTCAGCAATACCCCCGTTAGCAATTCTGCCGTCAGCGATGCGGTTATCAACAGCGCTGCCATTCTGGACTTTTCCCTGCACCAAGGCCCGGTAAAACATCAGCAATTCCGCCAGAATGGCCGCCCCAATAGCAACCGCTGCGATTTCCAGGGAAGAAAAACGATCGGTCCAGGCAGACTGAATGACAGCGATACCGGCGCAGATACATACCAGCCACATTCGCACCGCGGTGGAGCGGGAAAGATTCACCTGGGGCTTTTGATCCAATTTTAAGTCCGGTTCCCGCACCTTAATGCCCCTTCGCCGCAGCGCCCATAATAAGAGAGGCAAGGGGCAGCCGGGACGGACAGACCACCTCGCAGCAGCCGCAGCCATGACATTCATTCGGGATGTCCCCTGCGGCGGCGGCAGGCCGTGTTCTGCCGGATTTTTTCCCGTCGGCACTTTTGAACAATTCCTCCGGGTCCAGCCCTACGGGGCAGACTATCTGACATTCCCCGCAGCCAATGCAGTTCCTGGGCGCTGAAAGGCCAACCTGACTTCCCAGCATAGCAAAAACCGCATAACAGGACTTTGTTACCGGCTCATCAAGGTCCATTACGATCCTGCCCTGGAGGGGGGAGCCGGTAGCTATACGCCGGGGTCTATCAATAAATCCCCCGCATTCGGCGAAAATCTCGCCGATACGGGTCCCAATCCTGACCTTCATCACCCGGGGGTACTTGACCGCAGAACCGCCGACCGCCACATAGCGGTCCAGGATAGGCTTTTTCAGTTTAACCGCATCGTGGACAGCCGCAAGGGTCGCCGGGCCCAATATCAAAAGGGAACCCAATTCCACCGATTCTTTTTTCTCATAGTTCCGCAATACCAGTTCCAGCTCCCGGCGGTTCCGCTGGGGATACCGGGACCCGGTCAGCGCCAGGGAAACCGGGACGCCATAGTTTTCCGCCTCCGCAAGAAACAGCGCCCCCAGATCCTTTTCCCTGTGGGAAAAGGCAAGAACAATACGGCTGACCCGGGCCATCCGGGCTATAATAACGCTCCCCTCCACCACCGCCTTGAGCCGTTCCCGGCAAAGCACATAATCAGCCGCAAGCCAGGGATCGTCAAAAACACAGCGGACCACCAGGGTATAGGGCTCTTGGGCGGAACGCAGGTCGGAAAGAATATCCGGTATGGGTCGTCCTGTACCTTCCATTTCCACAATACCGAATTCCGAAATAAGCTGCTGTAACGCAAAGGAAGAAAGATCCGTCCAGGGAAAAATCTCCTCAGGCCTGCCAAGCTTTTCAAATCTCCCTTCCATGCGGATAACCAGGGCATCGTTGGGCTGTCCTTCGGCCATTTTCCAGGACACCTTACGGACCACCGTTCCGGGAACCGTGGCATGGATATTCGCAGAGCCCGCCCCCTGGCCCCGGCCAATGAGCATCCCCTCTCTGACTGAATCCCCCACGGACACCACCGGATAGGCCCGCCCCCCGGCATGCTGCAC
>BOAV01000104.1 GCA_026002045.1 Spirochaetia bacterium
AGGTTAAGGGATGGAAGTCCCGGAGCCGGAGGGAAACCGAGTCTTAATAGGGCGCAAAATACCCGTAAGGGTATTCAAGTTCGTTGTCGTAGACCCGAAGCCAAGTGATCTAGATATGAGCAGGTTGAAAGTCAGGTAAAACTGAGTGGAGGACCGAACCCTAGTCTGTTAAAAAAGGCAGGGATGACATGTGACTCGGAGCGAAAGACTAAACAAGCTTGGAAATAGCTGGCTCTCCCCGAAATGCCTTGAGGGACAGCCTCATCTAGAAGTAATGAAGGTAGAGCACTGGATGGACTAGGGGGCTTCACCGCCTACCAAACCCAATCAAACTCCGAATGTCATTACTCAACGGATGGGAGTGAGACTGCGGGCGACAAGGTTCGTAGTCGAGAGGGAAACAGCCCAGACCGTCAGCTAAGGTCCCAAAATACCGCTCAGTGTGAAATGATGTGTGATGGCGAGGACAGCCAGGAGGTTGGCTTAGAAGCAGCCATTCCTTAAAAGAGTGCGTAATAGCTCACTGGTCGAGTCATGATGCGCAGATAATGTAACGGGGCTAAGCGGTATACCGAAGCTACGGGTTCGTGCAGCAATGCATGGACGGTAGGGGAGCATTCCATGGACCGAAGAAGGTTGTCTGTAAGGGCAGCTGGAGGGGATGGAAGAGAGAATGCAGGTATAAGTATACGAAAAGACGGGTGAGATCCCCGTCCGCCGAAAGCCTAAGGATTCCTGGGTAAAGGTCATCTGCCCAGGGTAAGTCGGCCCCTAAGGCGAGGACGAAAGTCGTAGTCGATGGGAAACGGGTTCAGAATCCCGTACCTTAGTTTTTAAGGGGTGACGCATGAGGTGAAACCCGGCCGGGCGACGGTTGTCCCGGTCGAAGTGGTAAGCTATTGGAGGTGCAGGTAAATCCGCACTTTCAGGTGAGCCATGACAGCGAGTGGAGCTACGGCGAAGCGAAGCGGGTGTAATCAGGGTGCCAAGAAATAACCTCTAAAGCCAGGTGTATTAAGACCGTACCGTAAACCGACACAGGTAGGCGGGATGAGCAATCTAAGGCGCTCGAGAGAACTCGCGTTAAGGAACTCGGCAACATGCATACGTAACTTCGGGAGAAGTATGACCGCTGGCAGTTTAGCAATAGGTTGCTGGCGGTGGCACAAAGCAGTCCCAGGCGACTGTTTACCAAAAACACAGGCCTCTGCGAATCAGCAATGAGACGTATAGGGGCTGACACCTGCCCGGTGCCGGAAGGTTAAGGGGAGCGGTTAATCGCAAGATGAAGCTGTGAACTGAAGCCCCGGTAAACGGCGGCCGTAACTATAACGGTCCTAAGGTAGCGAAATTCCTTGTCGGGTAAGTTCCGACCCGCACGAAAGGTGTAACGATCTGGGAGCTGTCTCAACGCGAGACTCGGTGAAATTTAAGTACCGGTAAAGATGCCGGTTACCCGTGGTTAGACGGAAAGACCCCGTGAACCTTCACTGTAACTTATCATGGGGACTTGATGCGGCATGTGTAGGATAGGTGGGAGACTATGAAGCGTGGGCGTTAGCCTGCGTGGAGTCGCCGGTGAAATACCACCCTTGTTGGATTAGGTTTCTAACCTGCCCCCTGAAGCGGGGGTGGGGACAGTGATAGGCGGGCAGTTTGACTGGGGCGGTCGCCTCCCAAAGAGTAACGGAGGTGCGCGAAGGTCTCCTCGCGCTGGTTGGAAATCAGCGTATGAGTGTAAAGGCACAAGGAGGCTTGACTGCGAGACTGACAGGTCGAGCAGGTACGAAAGTAGGTCTTAGTGATCTGGCGGTAGCGAGTGGAAGCGCCGTCACTTAACGGATAAAAGGTACTCCGGGGATAACAGGCTGATCTTCCCCAAGAGTTCACATCGACGGGAAGGTTTGGCACCTCGATGTCGGCTCATCGCATCCTGGGGCTGAAGCAGGTCCCAAGGGTTTGGCTGTTCGCCAATTAAAGCGGTACGTGAGCTGGGTTCAGAACGTCGCGAGACAGTTCGGTCCCTATCTGCCATGGGCGTTGGAAAGTTGAGAGGAGCTGTTTTTAGTACGAGAGGACCGAAATGGACGAACCTCTGGTGTACCGGTTGTCCTGCCAAGGGCACGTGCCGGGTAGCTACGTTCGGAAGGGATAACCGCTGAAGGCATCTAAGTGGGAAGCCCACCTCAAGATTAACTTTCCCCGGGGGTTTAACTCCCCTGAAGGTACCAGGAAGACTACCTGGTTGATAGGTTGGAGGTCTACGCATCGTAAGGTGTTCAGCCGACCAATACTAATCTACCGTGAGGCTTGACCATATTATTGTTCTGGGTAAAAGGCTGACGCCTTTAACCCTTTGAGAAACCCTGTGGGTTTCTTATTAAGCGAAACGCAGTTTCGCTCATACACCCGGTGTCCCGTACAAAAACGTAAACGTTTTTGTCATTTGCAATGTAATTAATTGCCTGGTGATTATGGTGGAGGTGTTATACCCGTTCCCATTCCGAACACGGAAGTCAAGCCCTCTTACGCCGATGATACTGCCCCCCTGAGGGGTGGGAAAGTAGGTCATTGCCAGGCTTTTTTTGTTTTTAACCCTTGCAAAATACCCCTTTTAATAGTACATTATGTTAAAGAACACCGGGCTGCCGGACTTTGAGGTAATACATGAAGATTGAAGTCTATTCTCCGACCATCAGGCGGAAGGAGATGGATGCGGTTCTTACGGCCATGGTGGAAGATAAAATCGGACCCGGGGAGCAGGCCCGGCTCCTGATTCAGATTGCAAAGGAACATCTCCATTTTGATTATTGTCTCGCACTCCGCAGTCCGGCGATTGCTTTGTACCTTGCCCTGAAAGCATTGAACCTTGAAGATGGTCAGGGGGTGATTATTTCCGCCCTTTCCCCCAGGTACTATGTACGGGTGATTGAAGATCTGCGGCTTAAACCGATTTATTGTGATGTGCTTTCATCCTCTCCTGTCATTGGACGGGGAACTATTGAGACTACCATTGCTAAAAAGGCCGATGGTGCGGATCCCCGGTGTATTGTAGCGCATCACACCCTTGGGTTTGTTCCGGATATTGCCGCCATTGCGGAACTGGGGCTGCCGGTCATTGATGATCGGTCCCAAAGTTACGGTTTTATCCTCGGTGGCGATACGGCGGAAGGAAAGGAAGGGGAGGGCGAGGAGCCCTCGTCCACCGGTCAGGGTCGTGAAGTGGGAAATTCTGCCGGAGCTTCCGGGATATTTACGATTCTGGGCCTTGAGGAACGGGATATGATTACCGCCGGGGGAGGGGCGCTCCTTTATGCGGCCAACCGGCGGGACGGATCGGTGTTGCGGACATTTGGGGAGCTTCCGCCGGAATACAATCTGCCGGATATCAATGCCGCCATGGCGGTGATCCAGTTCCGGGAGGCGGCGAAAAATCTGGAAAAACGCAGGGAAATTGCCCGCGTTTACACCCAATCGGCGCTCCGTACCCGGCACAAGCGTTTTGTCCAGGAGGCAGGAGAATACAATAACTATGCCTTTCCCCTCATCCTGGAAACGGGTCTAAAGGATGTAAAGGCCTATGCCCGGAAGAAGGATATTATCGTGGAAAGCGCCTTTGATGATACCTTGATGGCTATGCCCGGCGAAGCATCCAAAGAACCCGCTTCCGCGGGGGAGGGCCCTTCCCTGGAAGCGTCTCTTTGTCCCGAAGCGTATTCACTTTCCCTGCGGACGATACTCTTTCCGCTCTATCCCCGTTTAAGTTCCACGGAAGTGGAGCGGATACGGAAGCTTATCCTTACCCTTCCGTAGCGGGGTCCAGATGGCCAAACTCAACCGGGCGTTGTTATTCATAAACCTTCACAAGCCGGATGCCAAAACCCTTGCGGAAGAAATTCGTATCGAGCTGGAAAAATGGAATTTTCGGCCCCGTTTTTTTACTTTTGATGACAAACCGGAATTTGAACAGGACGGCCCCTATGATGTGGCCTTCAGCCTGGGGGGGGATGGTACGGTGCTCTATGCGGCCCGTGCCATGGCGCCCCTGGGGGTGCCCATCATCCCGGTCAATTTAGGTACCCTAGGCTTCATTGCGGCGGTACATCCCAGTGAATGGAAAGGGACCTTTGAAAAGTGGCGGCAGGGGAAGGCTGCGGTTTCCCGGCGTTTTATGCTGGATATAAGCGTGGAGCGCCGGGGCAGTATGCACGCCCTTGGTCCCTGCCTGAATGACACGGTTATTTCCGCATCGGGGATAGCGAAGATCATCAGGCTCAATGTGGAGTCGGAACTGCCCGCCGTACTGGGGGGAAATGCCGAATACATCAGGCTGGGGCAGTACCGCTCCGACGGTCTTATTGTGGCTACTCCCACAGGTTCCACCGCCTATTCGGTGGCAGCAGGCGGGCCTATTCTGGAGCCGGAAATGGAAGCGATCATCATCAACCCTATCTGTCCTTTTACCCTGTCGAACCGGCCGATTGTGCTGCCCCCACGGGAAACGGTGATCGTGGAGGTGGAAAAGGAACAGCGCAGCGGGGTGCTGCTTACCATTGATGGTCAGGTTACCCAGATTCTGGAGCCGGGGGACAGGATTTTCCTCCGGCAGGCTCCCTATCAGGCCCAACTGGTTGCTTCCGGCCGTATCGCCTTTTACAAGGCCCTTCGTACAAAACTCTCCTGGTCGGGCATTACAGGGGATAGTAATGCTTGAAGAACTGAACATCAGAAACTATGCCCTCATCGACAGCATATCTATTTTCTTTGAGGATGGATTTAATGTGCTTACCGGGGAGACCGGCGCGGGGAAATCCATCATCGTAGGATCCTTGAGTTTTTTGATGGGCGCAAAGGCCGACACGGATGTTATCAGGACCGGCACCGAAGAGGCGAGCGTCACGGCGGTCATTGCCATTGGGGCAAAAAGCGGCGGCGAGGTATTGGAATGGCTCCGGGTACGGGATATCAGCCCCGAGGATGGCCGGATCATCGTGCGGCGAAATATTAAAACTTCGGGCCGCAGTTCGATTTATATACAGGATGTGCCGGTAACCCGGACGGACCTGGCGGAATTTATGGCCCTCATCTTTGATATCCACGGGCAGCATAACCACGAATCCCTGCTCCGCAAGGAATCCCACCGGCGTTATCTGGATCGCTTTGCAGGGCTTGAGGAAGAGGCCGCCCAATTCAATTCGGTGTTCCTTGAGCTTGCGGAGAAGAAAAGGACATTGGAAAATATTTTCGCTTCCGAACGGGACCGGGCGGAGCGGCTTGAAATTTTGAGCTATGCGGTTGAGGAAATTGACAAGGCCGCCCCCCGGAGCGGGGAAAGCCGGGAACTGGAAAGCGAGGCCCAGCGGCTGGGGGATTTTGAACGCCTTGCGGAGCAGGCGAACAGCGCCGCCGCCGCCCTCTATGATGGTGAAACTTCTGCGTTGAGCCTGTGCCGGCGGGCACGAAACGCCCTGGATGCCGCCGCCGCTATCGACACTTCTTTGGCGGGAATTCAGAAACGGCTTGATGATCTCTATTTCGAGGCGGAGGACATTTCCGATGAATTCCGCTCCTATCGGGATAACCTTACCTATGACCCGGAACGGCTTGAGGAAGTGGAGGAACGGCTCGCCCTTTTGTACCGGTTGAAAAAGAAATATGCAGGGGGCAAGGGGGGTGGAATTCCCGGCGGGAATTCCACCTTGGGGAGCGATGAGGATGCGATCCTTGCCTACCGCGCCCAGGCGGCGGAGGAAATTGAGGCCCTTTCCGGCGCCGGGGAAAACCGGGAAAAGCTCCGCTCCGATATTGCAGCCCTGGAAAAAGATATTGCTTCCCGCGCGGCTTCAATCAGGGCCAGGCGGAAGGCAGGCGCCCTTAAACTTGGGGAACGGATCACCGAAATTCTTTCCCATTTGGGGATGCCCAATGCCCGATTTTCTGCGGCGGTCCTGCCCAAGGGCCAAAGCCCCGGGCAGGGACCCGGCGCGCTGGTCTGCGGTCCCTGGGGGGCGGAGGATGTGGAATTTCTCATCTCCGCAAATACCGGGGAGCCTTTGAAGGATCTTTCCCGTATCGCCAGCGGGGGTGAACTTTCCCGGGTGATGCTGGCCATCAAGACGGTGCTGTCTGATGCCAATGCGACAGGCGCGGACGTCTCCCCGGAAACCCTGGTCTTTGACGAGATTGATGCCGGGATCGGTGGGGAAGTGGCCCTTGCGGTTGGGGAATACCTGGTTAAAATCGGCCTGCTTAAGCAGATATTTTGCGTTACCCATCTTGCCAGTATCGCCGTTCGGGCAGATAATCATTTAAGGGTAGAAAAAAAAGTTATTGGCGGCGGTGACGGGGAGCGGACCCTAACCCAGGTTTCGACACTTGGGAGCGAGGAAAGGCGGCAGGAGATTGCCCGGATGCTGGCGGGGGATGCGGGGAAGGCCGCTCTTGCCCATGCGGATGATTTACTGTCAAAATATGGAAAGGGAAAATAATGGCGAAGATTACCGATGGGGATCGTCAGCTCTATCAAAAAAAAATTCAACCCTACCAGTTAACGGCTAAAGCCATCCTCAAGGAGGAGGAGGCTGCTCTTCTGGAGATCAAAACGAATCCTGACGGGGCGGCCATTCAGCGGCTTGCGCTGGTGGATAAAATGCTGAACCTTGCCTCAAATTATATTATCCAGAGTGGTATGTCCCAATCGGTATTGAAGGTGAGGAACGAGGATGCCCTGAATGAAGGGAGAAAGTACCTGTACAGGGGTGTGACATATCTGGAAGAGATTGTAAGTAATTATGTGGACGCATCCTTTTTTGAGTATGAGGAAAGGCTTGCGGCCATAGTATCCATGGATCAGGAGCGGCGTTATTTTTTGATACGGAAGATGGGGCTTGCGGTTCAGCTTTTGGAAAATGCCTACGGGGCCGATGCCAAATGGAAATGGTCCTTTGTGGAGCTTGAGGGCCGTTATGCCGCAGTGGCAAAGAATATCCTTGACCTTAAAAAGGCGGCGGCCAATACGGACCCCCGCGCAGCGGATTATGAAAGCACCATGTACCATCTGGCTCTGATCAAGAAACTGTTTGTGCAGGCGGCGGATCGTTATCGGGAAAAATATGAAATGTCATCCAATCAGATTGAGGATTTTAAACAGGCTGTCCTTTTCCTTTCCGGCCTTATACGGGTTCTGACGGTTATGGGGGACCGGAATGAGATTGAGGCGGTCAAAAAGAAACGTGATACCTGGGCCGCCAAGCTGGATGCGGATGAAAAAAAGCAGGCCGAAATGGCCGCTAAAAGAAAATAATGTCTGCCGGAAATACATCTGAAAAGAAAGAAAATATGCCCACAGCGTCTCTGCGTGAATTCCGTACCCTTTTGCCCTACCTTTCCCGGTACCGTGTCCGGTATATTTTGGGCTTCCTCTGCCTTATCATTGTGGACGCAGCCCAGGTCATCATCCCCCAGTTTATCGCCCAAGCGGTGGATCTGGTCAGTTCCGGCGAAGCGGATCGGCAGCGCATCCTGTTTTTGGGCTTGGGTATGATTGGGGTGATGGCCGTTATTTCGGCGGGCCGTTTTTTGTGGCGCTACTTTATTCACGGTTCCTCCCGGCGGATCGAAACGGAAATGCGGGAACACCTTTTTGATCACCTTTTGACATTGTCCTACGACTATTATCAGAAAAATAAAATCGGCGATCTTATGGCGCGGTCCATTAACGATCTTAACGCGGTACGTATGTCCATCGGGATGGGTCTGGTGGCTCTGGTGGATTTTATCGTCATGGCTGTCTCAATTTTGGTAATTATTTTTATACAGGATGCCCGGTCAGCCATCTTTGCGGTGATCCCCCTGCCGCTGATCACCCTTTTGATTTTGATCTTCGGCAATACCGTGGGGAAGATGTTTTTGCGGGCCCAGGAAACCTACTCTGCGATGAGCGACACGGTGCAGGAAACCTTCGCGGGCATCAGGGTGAT
>BOAV01000105.1 GCA_026002045.1 Spirochaetia bacterium
CCCCGGCGATATAGAGTTTTTGTATATCATGGTAACCAAGGCCCGCGTGATTGAGGAGGGCGTCCAGGCCGGAGCGGATGGCGCTTTTTCCCAGCTGCAATTCCCGGACATCCTTTTGACAGAACACAATGTCCCGCCCATCCGGGGATTTTGCCAAAAAGATTTCATTTTTTTCAAGTTTTTCGCTGAACCTCCCGCCGGGAAGGATATAACCCTGTTTAAGCCCCTGATAGACCGTATCCACCACGGCGGACCCGCAGATGCCCACCGGGGGCCGGTTGCCGATGGTGGCGATTTCAAATTTTCCGTCCCGAAAACCGACCCGTGATATGGCGCCGGGTACGCTGCCGGTTCCCCAGAGGATATTACCCCCCTCAAAGGCGGGACCCGCCGCAGTGGCGGTACAGAGGAGCTTCCCTTCATGGGCCAGGACCATTTCGCCATTGGTGCCGATGTCAATAAGAACTGTGGGCTCTGCACTTTTGTGAAGCTTTTCCCCTGGGGAAAGCAGCCCCGCAAAGAGTATCCCTGCGGTGATATCCGCCCCTACATAGGTGGAAATACCGGGCAGGATGACAACTTCGCAGTCCGGTGATGCACCGGCGAGATCCCCCGCAAAAAGTTCCCGATAAGTGAAGAACCCCATGTCCAGTGTCACCGGGGTAAAAGGAGCGCGTCCCAGGGTGTCGCAGCTGAGGTTTAACAAGAGATGGAGCATGGTGGTGTTCCCCGTGACGGCTATTTTGTCGACATCCTGCGGGTCCGCCTGGGCGTCATGACAAAGGGTTGTTATGCCATCTGCGATCTGTTTACGCACACATTGGCTTAATGCGGGCAGGTCTCCGGCATTTGCCCGCTGGATACGGGATATGACATCGGCGCCGAATTCCCGCTGCCTGTTTACAACGGAAAGGCGGCCCGCGATTTTTCCGGTCCGCAGATCCACCAGAGCCAGGGCCAGTGTTGTGGTGCCTATATCGACGGCTATTGCATACCGGGGGCCGGTCCCTTCGCCTGAGTCCGATATGTTGGGGTGAAAGGGTTCAATCTGCTCAAAACCGCTAAGGCCGGAAAAATCATCTTCCCCGGTTTCGGGAATTTCCACGGTGATGTCCGAAACGGGAAAGGCGGTGCAGGCAAGGCGGCAGCCTTCATTTAATTCTGTTTCCGAAAAAAAGGTCCGATCCGCTGCCGAGACAGGCAAGGAACCGGAAATGAGACGGATCCGGCATTTGCCGCAGCTCCCCTGTCCGCCGCAGATGGCCGGCAGGTAGATTCCCGCACCCTGCAGTTCCCGGATCAAATTCTTTTCCCCCGGGACAGAAATTTTTTGTTCTCCCCCGGGGGAAATCAGGGTAATGATATGGGGACTTGTCATCCCCCGTTGCTTTACCACGCTTTTGGCGCGCCGGGCCCTGTGGGGGTGGTGATGATAAAGGTTTCTCCTACTGGTTCCAGAACATAGAAACCTTTCTTCAGGGCGTAGGTTTTTTCGCTTTGGCTCATCAGGAGGCCCGCTATGGCGCCGTAATATTTCCGTGTGTCCTTATGGAAATCCGCATGGGCCCGGAACTTCCCCATACGTTTAACGTGGTCGTTGATATCATCGATTCTCAACTTCGTTTTGATTTCAACGACCATGACACAGCCGCCATTTTCCAGGAAAGCGTCGGCTTCGGCGAATATGCCATGTTCAAAGTCCTCAATTTTCGTATCGGAGCTGCATTTCTCAAAGGTGTAGCCCAGGGCGTTAAAACTGAGTTTCAGGTTCGGGACAATCATGTGCTCGGAAATTTCCCCGTACCGGTTGGTAAGCGCCCCGACCCTTTTGTCGGTCTCCTTCATTTGCCGGCCGGTCTCGTCTATTTGCCGACCAGTCTCGTTTATTTGCCGGCCGGTCTCGTTTATTGCCTCACGGGTCTCCTTCATTTGCTGGCTGGTCTCCTTTATTGCCTCACGGGTCTCCTTTATTTGCAGACCTATCTCCTGAAACATCTCCCAAACCTTCTCATAGGTCGCCGGACTTTCGGCTTTGTATTGAGCTGTCGCCATAATCTACTCCTGATTTAAAATATATCATAAAAACAGAGCAAAGCCAATAATAGTGAGTCATGTTACTCATATATATAGGGCACTAAGTAGCGGTTTTGGATCGGTTTTTAGCAAAAAAGATAAAAAAGGTGACTCCGGGTGAGGTAAATGAATGAAGTATAGAAAAATAATGTTGACGGGAAGCGCAAGGGGGAGTACAGTTAGAATATGACCTATAGTATCGCAATGGCCGGTAAGGGCGGCACCGGAAAAACCACGGTGTGCGGCTTGTTTCTGGATCATCTGGTTAAGTCCGGCAAGGGGCCAATTCTGGCGGTGGATGCGGACGCCAATTCCAACCTGAACGAAGTGCTGGGGGTGGAAAAACCGGTCTCCCTGGGGGATATCCGGGAGGAGATCGCCCGGTCGGAGCTGGAAGAGGTAAACCCCATCCCGCCGGGGATGTCGAAACAGGAGTACATGGATTTCCGGTTCAGTTCCGCTTTGGTTGAAGAGAACAACTACGACATGCTGGTGATGGGCCGGACCCAGGGCAAGGGCTGTTATTGTTTTGTGAATGATATACTGCGGGAGCAGCTTAAAAAATATTATCAAAATTACCATTACCTTATTGTGGATAATGAAGCGGGACTGGAACATATCAGCCGGGGGATTTTGCCCCCGGTGGACCTGATCCTTCTGGTAAGCGACTGTTCCCGGCGGGGGATTCAGGCGGCGGGACGGATCGCCGAAATGATAAACGAGCTGGACCTGAAAGTAAAAAAAGTCGGGCTCATCGTGAACCGCGCCCCGGAAGGGAAACTGAACAGCGGCATCACCGAAGAGATCGAGGCCCGGCATCTTTCCCTTATTGGGGTGCTTCCCCAGGACCCGCTGGTGTACGAGTACGATTCCGCCGGGACCCCATTGGTCAAAATGCCGGAAACTACGCCGGTGCGGCAGGCCCTGGGAGAAATCATAAAAAAACTGGAACTATAGCGATTTTAAAGACCTTCATGAAGAAGGCCAAGTTCATAGTGAATTATGGAGGGATGTTATGGGTGCTTTAACGGATTTGATTTATGCGGGCTCAAACGCCGTGGCGGGGCTGACCGAAGGCGCGGTGAATGATGCGATTAAAAAATACGGTGCGGACCGAAAAATTGCCTTTCCCGATACGGCCTACTTTTTCCCCACCATATTCAGCGCCACCGGGGTAAAGGTGGAAACCTTGGGAACCCTTCCCGCCTGCGTGGGGGTGCTCAAGAGCCTGATCACCAATAAGGAAGATCTTGGGGATGCCCTGAACGCCGGACTGGCAACTGCGGTGGGCGCGGAAATCATCGAAGGCTTGAAATACATTGAGGGCAACCCCTACAAGGAGGGCCCCGGCATCGGCTTTGTGCCCGATCCGGTGATCCGGTCCCTGGGTGTGCCCCTGGTTACCGGGGACATCCCCGGCGTGGCGGTGGTGCTGGGCGAAGCGGCCGATCCCGCCTCGGTGGCAAAGGTGGTCAAGGACTACCAGAGCAAGGGCCTCCTCACCTTCCTTATCGGCAAGGTGATCGATCAGGCTGCGGCCACCGGGGTCAAGATGGGCCTGGAATTCCGGGTGGTGCCCCTGGGCTACGATGTGACCGCGGCGATCCATGTGGTGACCGTGGCAATCCGCGCGGCGCTGATATTCGGGAACGTAAAAGAGGGGGATCTGCCGGGGCTGTTGGCCTATACCAAGGAACGGGTTCCCGCATTTGTGAACACCTTTGGCCCCCTGAACGAAGTGGTGGTTTCCGTTGGCGCCGGTGCAATCGCCTTAGGCTTCCCGGTCATCGTCGATCAGGATTTGGGGGATTTGCAGATCCCCGGCGCGCTGGAATCGGTGACCGATTACGACAAGACGGTGAAGCGCTCTTTGGAACTGCGGAATATCAAAATCAAGGTAAAGGAAATTGCCATCCCCGTGGCCTTTGCTGCGGCCTTTGAGGGGGAGATTATCCGCCGGCCCGATATGGCGGTGGAATTCACCTCCGATAAAAACGTTACCGCCGAGCTGGTGGTTATGAAGGACGCCGCCGCCATCGAAGATCATAAAATTACGATTATCGGGGACGAGATCAACGCATCCTCCCCGCTGAATATGGCATTGGCGACTTATGTTGAAGTGTCGGGAGCCAAGATGCGGGTTGATTTTGAGCCCGTGCTGGAACGGCGGATCCATCACTGGTTCAACTACATTGAAGGGGTGATGCATACGGGCCAGCGGAACCTCTTCCGCATCCGGGTGAGCAAGGAAGCTTTGGCCAAGGGCTTAAAGCTCAAGGACCTGGGGGAAGTGATCTACGCCATGGTGATGGACGAATTCGGGACCGTGGTTGACAAGTGTCAGGTGACCCTGGTGACCGATGAAAAACGGGCAAAGGAAATTCTGGAAAAAGAGGCCCTTCCCAAATACGAGGCCCGGGATTCCCGGCTGGCCTCCATGACCGATGAGAGCGTGGACTGTTTCTACAGCTGTATCCTCTGTCAGTCCTTTGCGCCGGCCCACTGCTGCGTCATTACCCCGGAACGGCTGGGGCTCTGCGGGGCCGTTTCTTGGCTGGACGCCAGCGCCACCAAGGAGCTGACCCCCACCGGACCCTGCCAGCCCATCTCCAAGGAAGGGCTTAAGGATGCAAAGAAGGGAGCCTACGATTCGGTGAACAAGGCCGTAGAATCCGCCACCCACGGTTCCGTGGGCAACGTAACCCTCTATTCGATTATGGAAGACCCCATGACCAGTTGCGGCTGCTTCGAGTGCATCTGCGGAATCCTGCCCGAAGCAAACGGGGTGGTGGTGGTCAACCGGGAATACCAGGGCGTCACCCCCACGGGGATGACCTTCGGCGAGTTGGCCTCCATGACCGGCGGCGGGGTGCAGACACCGGGCTTTATGGGCCACGGCAGGCATTTTATCGCCTCCAAGAAATTTGTCAGCGCCGAGGGCGGCATAGGCCGCATCGTCTGGATGCCCAAGGAACTGAAAACCGATGTTTCGAAGAAGCTGAACAAAACCGCCAAAGATCTCTACGGCATCGACAATTTTGCGGACATGATCTGTGATGAATCGATAGCCACGGAATCAGACGCGGTACTTGCCTTCCTTCAGGAGAAGAAACACCCGGCCTTCGCCATGCCTGCCATTATGTAGGGCGTAATGGACGATAGGAAATGCAAGGTACTCTTTAAAGTTGAAGGAGGTGAAGATGTGAGCATCTTCGCCTCCTTTGGCGAATCCCTCTTTGACGCCGCCAAAAAGGCAAACGTGGCATTGGACGCTCCCTGTGCGGGAAATGGTACCTGTGGAAAATGTCGGGTAAAACTGCTGGAAGGTTCAGTCACAGGCGAACCGACCCGGCATATTCCGGCTGAAGAATTTGCACAGGGGTATCGTCTGGCCTGCGCAAGCGCGGCGGCTTCGGATGTGGTTGTGCAGATCCCGGCGCAGGCCGGAGCCTACCGGAGCCGGATAAAGGTAAGCGGCAAGGGCTCAGTCCGGGAAGGGAAGATTTTCGAAAATCTGCGAAAGGAACTGCGGGCCATGGGTCTTGAAAAGGACAGCGGCCTGGAATTCATCAATATAGAAATTGAAAGTCCCGAAGGCGGGAACGGCATGGCGGACCGGGAACGGCTGCTGCGGAAAATTTCCCTTGAGGGCAGCATCAACTTTAGCCTCCATGCCCTGCGGAAACTTCCTCAGGCCCTGCGATCCGGCGGCGGTTCCCTTATGGTTTTGCTGCGCCGGGAGCCGGGGACAAAAACGGGGATCACCATTATGGATTTGTTCCCCGCCAATATATCTCCCGCGCCGGTGATCGCGGGCATGGCCATCGACATCGGCACCACCACCGTGTCGGCCCTGCTGGTGGACCTGCTGACCGGGGAAATCCTGACCGCCGGGTCCGCCGGGAACGGCCAGATCCGCTATGGCGCGGATGTGATCAGCCGCATCATCGAAAGCGGCCGTCCCGGCGGGCTTGAACGGCTGCGCCTGGCGGCGACCGAGGAATGCGTGGCCCCCCTGATCCGGGACATGAGCAAGGCCGCCGGGCTTTTGCCGGAAAGTATTTACCGGGTGACGGCGGCGGCAAACACCACCATGACCCATCTTTTTATGGGGGTGAACCCGGAATACCTCCGGCTGGAGCCCTATGTGCCCGCTTTTTTTGAAAGCGGCCCCCTCAGAAGTGCGGACCTGAACCTGGGGGTCCACCCCGATGCGGAGGTACTCGTGGCCCCGGCTATCGGGAGTTATGTGGGGGGGGATATTACCGCCGGGGTTTTTGCGTCCATGCTGTTCAAAAAGGAAACCCTCTCCCTGTTTATCGATCTGGGAACCAACGGGGAACTGGCCCTGGGGAATTCGGAATTTTTGATGAGCTGCGCCTGTTCCGCCGGGCCCGCCTTTGAGGGGGGAGACATCAGCTGCGGGATGCGGGCCACTGACGGCGCAATCGAGGCCTGCAGCGTCGATGCGGACACCATGGAACCCGCCTTGACCATCATCGGCGCAGCGGACCAAAAGCCTGCGGGCCTCTGCGGTTCGGGACTTATCGACCTTATCGGGGAACTGTTCCGCTGCGGCATTATCGACGCACGGGGGAAATTCATCAAAGAAGGGAAACGGATACGCCGGGACCAATGGGGGGGCGCAAGCTATGTTGCGGCCTTTGCGGAAGATTCCGCCAATGGCCGGGAAATCGCCCTTTCAGAGGCGGACATCGACAATTTTATCCGCGCCAAGGGGGCGATTTTTTCCGCCATTAGAACCATGCTGGCGGTTTTGGACCTTGGGCCGGAGGCCATCGACGATGTATATGTCGCCGGGGGCATCGGGGGCGGCATCAACATGAGTCAGGCTATCCGCATCGGGATGTTTCCCAATCTCCCCGCCCAAAAGTACCACTATATTGGCAACAGTTCCCTGCATGGGGCCTACGCCATGCTCACCGCCCGCAATGCCGGGGCAATGATCGCCAAAATCGGCCGGGGGATGACCTATCTGGAGCTTTCCACCCATCCCGGCTACATGGATGAATTTGTTGCCGCCTGTTTCCTGCCCCACACCAACGGCGATCTTTTTGCCGGGGTTGAAAATGGACAATAAATCCTTCTTCGATTCCTATGACAGGGATCAGAAAAACCGCAAGCCCTTGGAACATTACGCGGGGTTGTATAAAAACCTGGACCCGCAGGAAATAGCCAATCGCTGCAATGTTTTATTTGATGAAAAAGAATCGGCCTTTTCCCTCCGCATTCTGGGAAAGGAACACCGCGCTTTATACCCGGAATTTGCCCTGTTGGACAATGATGGGCAAAGGGTAAAAAACCCCTATGAAAATATACTTTTTCTGCATTATCTCTGCGAGGGGAAATACTTCCACGCCCATGGCAAACAGTTGTCCTATAATGAAATCCCCTGGGGGAATGTGTATTACCGGAACTTTGAGGGCCGCTGCCTTAAACGCTGCGCCATGAGTTTTGGAAAGGACATTCCGGCCTTTAAAAACTGTATGGAACAAAATCCCCAACTCCGGGCGGAGGCATTGGGTACGGGAGACGCGGGCTATCGCTTTGAATTTTTGAACGGCCTCTTTGTCAGCGTCATCCTCTGGGGGGCGGACGATGAATTTCCGCCATCGGCGCAGATGCTTTTTGATGATAACTTTGTGTTCGCCTTTACCGCGGAAGATATTGCCGCAGTGGGCGAAGTGATCATTGAAGGGTTGAAAAGCCTTTAAGGCCCTTCGTTGGGGCCGCCCCCCTGCAACCGTGGCGGCCCACGCCCACGGGCACAGACACGGTGGCGGGAGGGCGGCGCATTGCCGCTTCCATCGCCCGTCCTCGAAACTGCGAACCTCCGGTTCTCAGTTTCTGCGGGTTCGCGATGTTCAGCGGCAACGCACCGCCCT
>BOAV01000106.1 GCA_026002045.1 Spirochaetia bacterium
TAACATACGCTATACGCTGCGCCGCAGTAGCGGCTTGGCCTCCACAAAACCCCAGTCGGGCTTCGCCCTTTGTGGGGTTTTGTTCCGGCACATTTTTGCGGTTGCTGGAAACCTGCGGTTTCCTTTATCGCAACCGCAAAAACGTCGTATAGCTTTCACGTTATGTGCCATTTTGCCTAAAATTTTTGTAAAATATTATAAAAATACTTGACATAGAGTTAAGTTTGTATATATAATTTTAGGGTATTTAGTTTGGATTACAGGGGGTATATAAAATGAAAAGGTTTAGTCTAATTGTTGGAATTTTCTTGATTGGCACAATTTCAGTTTATGCTGATGATTTTGTTCAAATAACAGATTATTTCTGGGCACGGTTTGATGATGTATATAGCGCTGCTACTTTCAGAAATACTTCAAATTTTAGTAATTCTAATCAAGTACGAGTTGACTTAGAAGCATTTTTTGGAAGGAGATTGGCTAAATGTTTCTTTATATCTAGTCAAGATAGTGATGACGAAGACAAGGCCGTTGAACAAGAATGTATTGATTTATTATCTAATAATATTAATGGGTATCCTAATAATATTTCAATTGGAGCCACTTATAATTGTATTTATATACGCACTGCTGGAATTGATGGATACCTGATTTATATGAGATATACTTCTAGAAATAGCTGGGAATGGTATACATATTATTATTCCTTTAATAATTAGAAGTATATGTTTTTGTCTATCAAAACTATTACACAAATATTGTGTACGGCAAAACGGCACATAACATACGGTTTGCGGTTCGGGGCTAAAGCCCCTCCGGGTTCCGTTCGCCTAGGTCAGTCGCTGTGCTCCTTCCCACGGCTCACTCCACCCACATTTTTGTTGCCCTGGTCTTTGCTACGCAAAGCCCTTATTCGGGCAACAAAAACGTCGCAAACCTTTCACGTTATACGCCATTTGCCCTAAAATTGGTCGAAGAATATAATAAAATAAAAAAATTACTAAAGAAATATTGACAAAATGGTAAAAATATATTAAAATGGAGTTATGAATGATATTATTATAAAGAAATTTTCTCCGGAATTAATGGATGATTATTTGTATTTTTTTGATAATGTTGGCTTTAGTGATCATGAAGACTGGTCGTGGTGTTATTGTACCTCTTATCATTTTGATGATGAAATGGGGAAAATGCTCGATCATACAGCAAAAACAGGAATGAGAAATGAAGCAATATTGTTAATAAAAAATAAAATAATCAATGGATATTTAGCATATCAAAATGATAATGTTATTGGGTGGTGTAATGTAAATAAAAAAAATAATTATATACGTATAATTAATAGAAAAGAATTGTGTGAGGATATTGATAATGAAATAAAATCAATAGTATGTTTTTTAATTGCTCCAAATATGAGGGGAAAGGGAATTGCAAAAAAAATATTAATGAAAATATGTGAAGATTCAAAAAACGATGGAACAAAATATATAGAAGCATATCCCTTGAAGAATGGAAAAAGTTGTTTTGAAGAATACCCTGGACCGGTAAGATTATATGAAAATATGGGGTTTATAAAATATAAAGAATTAGAAAATGAAATAATAATGAGACAGGAAATAAAATAATGGGGTACGGGCAAACGGCGTATAACATACGGTTTGCGGTTCGGGGCTAAAGCCCCTCCGGGTTCCGTTCGCCTAGGTCAGTCGCTACGCTCCTTCCCACGGCTCACTCCACCCACATTTTTGTTGCCCTGGTCTTTGCTTCGCAAAGCCCTTATTCGGGCCACAAAAACGTCGCAAACCTTTCACGTTATGCGACATTTTGGCTGAATTATGGTTAAATAAGAAAAAACACTTGACAAATATTAAGATAAATTATAGGCTGGAAATATGAAAAGGTGTATACTTGTGTTTTTATTGCTTTCATATAGTATTTTTGCAGAAGATACTGTTGAAGTAGATAATGGTATACTCGTTGATGTTTTGAATGATGAACCAATGGGATTAGGGAAGATTATTGAAATGAAATTTTTGAATAAAATATCAGGACAAGAAATTTATTATACCGGAAAAGATAGTTGGGGAGATGGGATCTTTTGGATAAAAATAAATGGTGAAAGAGTTGATATAATAGAAACATATATAAGATATCAACCAATGGTTAAATGGCATGGATTATATATTGTTGAAATATTTATTCCAACAGGATCACCATTTAGACATTCATTCTTTTATGATTGTAGAAACAATATGGTATCTCCACGGATAGATTTTCCTATATATTATGATACCGATAAAGATTATATTATTGCTTTACTTGATGGAGGGTTAGGCGTATATGATTTTAAAAATATGAGAATAGCAAATGTTTATGAATGTGAAGAAGAATTCGAAACATTATATTTATTAGTGTTTGGAGAATATGAAATAAAAATAGTAGAAAACAAATTATACTTTAGTTTTGTAATAAATACAAGAAATATTAATTTAGAGGGAAATTATGTTTTTGAATATTATTAAGGCAGCCAAAACGTCGCATAACATACAGTTTACGCTGCGCCGCAGTAGCGGCTTGGCCTACGAAAAACCCCAGTCGGCGCAGTAGCGCCTTTGTGGGGTTTTTCTCCGGCACATTTTTGTGCCCCTGGAAACCTACGGTTTCCTTATTCGGGGCACAAAAACGTCGTAAACTTTTCACGTTATGCGAAATAAAATCCTAAAACTTTTGAAGTCGCCCCCGTCCATGGGGGCGAGGAATAATATTGATATTATTAATCAATAATGCTATAATATAAATTATGAATTTGTATAGATTGGAGTATTTATTAAGTTATATTGGTTTATCTAAACCATGGAACCGCATTATGTTTTATATCCCTTATGAGATATACCAATTATCAATGGAGGAAAGAAATTTAAAGAACATTATCAAAAGAATAATTATTGAAAATCTTGTAAAAGATCAAAAATATTTTATAAAAATAGATAAAATAAGAAAAAATTTCTGTTTTATAATTATTGATATAAAAGAATATGATTTGTATGTAAGTATTAAGAAACTATTTGAAAATTATACAGAATTATTACCACCATGGACAGTATTTCCAGATATGATGCAAGGCTATCCAAGATGGAATCAAGGTGTTCAGGCAGATTATTGTAGCAAACATTGGATTCCGTATTGGGGTAAAATGACCGAGGATGAACAAGTAAAATATTGTATGAAGCATAATGCCCCTGAAGAATGGGTTGAATACTTAAAGGAAAATTCAACATATTTAAGTATGAATTATAAGAATTATGAAGGGAATATTATAATAAAATAATATTATAAATTATGATAAGAAAATATAAAAGGCAAAAAGAGGCCCGTGCACCGTCCATGGTGCACGGCTAGCGTAGTAGGATTTTACTTCGCATAACATACGCTATACGCTGCGCCGCAGTAGCGGCTTGGCCTACGAAAAAACGCAGTCGGCCTTTGGCCTTTGTGCTTTTTTTCTCCGGCACATTTTTGCAGTTGCTGGAAACCTTCGGTTTCCTTTATCGCAACTGCAAAAACGTCGTATAGCTTTCACGTTAGGCAAAATCCGCTACGCGGCTCTTGCCTAACGTGGGCGCGGGCAAGCCCGCAGTCAGGCTCGCCGCTACGCGGACTTCGCCTAACTGCGGGTTTACGCCATGCCGCTACGGTCAGGCTTCGCCTGCCCTCCGCGTCACGGCGCAAACCCGCGCCCACGTTATGTGCAATTGGGCTTTAACTTTTTTGTAGAATATTAAGATAAAACAATTGACACAATAATAATTTTATGGTATCATATAGTATGAAACTTTTTTTGAATAAAAATATGAAATTATTTTTTATAATAGTCTCAATAATAATATTAATTGGTGTAGTATTATTTGTAAGGGTTATACCGTCATTTGGATTAAAAATAAATGAAAATAATAATGGGGTAAAATATCTAACCATTTCTAATGAAATATTTTATAGACAAACATTAAATAATTGTGGTCCTTATGCCGTTATGGGCGTTATAAATATATTACAAGAAAAAATACAAGACCCTGAAATATTGGCTAAAGAAACTAGATGGCGGATTATTAAAAATTTAACATTTCCCCAGGGCGTGGTTGACTTATTGCATAAATATGATATAAAAACAAAAGAATATAGTTTAAAATTATATTCAAATGAAGATAAGAAAATATGGTTAAAAAATCAAGTGGATAATGGTAGTCCAATAATATTACTTGTAAAGGTAAAAAATATACAACATTATTTTACCGTATTGGGTTATGATGAAGATGGATTTATGTTATATGATTCGTTGCAGGAAAATGATATTAATAATACAAGAAAAACAATAGTGGATAAAGAAGAATATGCTGGAAATAGATATTATACAAATAATGAATTAATGGAATTATGGAATAAAGGAGGGTATAAAATATTTTTTAGGAATTGGGCTGTAGTATGTTATTAACACAATATATGAAGAAAGCCCAACTGCACATAACATACGCTATACGCTGCGCCGCAGTAGCGGCTTGGCCTACGAAAAAACGCAGTCGGCCTTTGGCCTTAGTGCGTTTTTTCTCCGGCACATTTTTGCGGTTGCTGGAAACCTACGGTTTCCTTTATCGCAACCGCAAAAACGTCGTATAGCTTTCACGTTATGTGCAATTTGCCCTAAAATATTTTGTAAAATAATGAAAAATTATATAAAAAAATGCTTGACAAGCATAATAATGTAATGGTATAATAAAGAAGGTGTTTATATGAAATTTATACTGGTTATTAGGTATATTATACCGATACTATCTATCATCTCAACATTTGCTTTCATTATTTTAAAAATTGTACTAAAGAAAAAAATATTTTTTATAGGAATATTTGGTTCTTTGGGAATAGGTATTATTTCATTTGTTGTTAGTATATTTATTCAAATAGGTCTATTTTTTCTAATGGGACTACTACGGCCTATTTCCCCACTTATGGCAAAGTATGAATTAAATGTCCAAAGATATACATATAAAACAACCATTGAAAATAAACCACATTATAATCATACTGATACCAAAATAGAGGAAGATATTTGCGAATTTGATTATGGATTTGTTATGAACCCATATTATACCAAGGCAACAGTTAATAATGAATTAGTTGCAAGAACGGGTCCGCCTTTTGGTTTCGATCTTGATTTTGATAAATTGAGTCATGATGTAGAATCTATATACATTAAAAAGGCGGAAATAATCTCAAACGATGGGGCAAGGGATTTATTTGATTATTGCGTTATTTCCATAGAGATTTATAATATTTTCTGGGATAAGCCAACTCTTAAAAAATCATTTTTAAATAATTTTATAAAAGAAAGAACCTTAAATATTGATAACTTATATGAACCTATGCGAAAAACGGCAAATAAACAGAAAAGATATAATTCAAAAGAAGAACTGGAAGATGATATAAATAATACCAACACACTGTTAAGAATGAATTTCAAATATGCTCCAATAAATGTTTTAACTGATGATATTATACAGGTAAATATTGAAATGCTATTTTATAAAAATGATGGAGAAATAAAAAATATAACACTAAACAATACATATTACAGAGAACATTTTGAAGAAACAGTTAAAAGTACAACGCCGCTGGAAAAATTACCAACAGAAAATGAAACAAAAAAGTAAGTAAATAAGATAATTATAAATAAATATAGAGTACGGGCAAACTGCACATAACATACGCTATACGCTGCGCCGCAGTAGCGGCTTGGCCTACGAAAAAACGCAGTCGGCCTGCGGCCTTTGTGCATTTTTTCTCCGGCACATTTTTGCGGTTGCTGGAAACCTTCGGTTTCCTTTATCGCAACCGCAAAAACGTCGTATAGCTTTCACGTTATGCGAAATGTGCCCTATGCTTTATTTAAATATTTGAAAAAATATACATTGACAATTTTATAAGATAAGATTATACTTAATAAAATGGACTGTATAAGGAGTAAATCATACAAATGAAGAAATTGGTTGTTATATCAATAGTATCTTTGTTAATGCTTTGTTGTGTTAAAAATAATAATGATACAATCAATTTAATAAAAGATATTGATAAAACAAAAAACGAAGATATTGTTCTTGATATTTGGCCGTCACCAAACCGTTTGGAATTATCATTTTATTATAATGGAGATACTTATAAAATAAAATTTATTGGAAAAGAAAAATATATGGCTATCGCAAGCATAGAGATTAACAATAATCCATTTAACTCTGATGAACAGGCAGGTATTGTATTAAATGATGGAGAAGTTATTTTGATTAATGAAGAATTAAAAAAAATAATATCACAAAATGAATATAGTGAAAATGATTTGGCTATCAACCTTAAATATAAGATATATCATCATGAATGGCTTCAAGACGGAAGTTATAATAGTAGCGTAGAATATAAAGAATACACAACTATTGCAAGCGATCGACTAAAGGAGTTTCTGATAAATAGATTGTTATACATTAATTCCTTGCCATTGTATAAAGTAGAATACAATGATACATTAATTAAGATATGTTTAAAATTCTTTGGTGATACAAATTATGAAAGGATAGTTGACGTTAATCAGGGAATGACATGGGGAAATCAATATTTAGTAGTAGGTCCAAATGATAAAATAAGAATACCGGAAAAATAATGGGGTACGGGTACACTTCGCATAACATACGCTATACGCTGCGCCACAGTAGCGGCTTGGCCTACGAAAAAACGCAGTCGGGCTACGCCCTTTGTGCGTTTTTTCTCCGGCACATTTTTGCGGTTGCTGGAAACCTTCGGTTTCCTTTATCGCAACCGCAAAAACGTCGTATAGCTTTCACGTTATGTGCAATGCCCTAAAATTCGTAAAAAAAATTAAAAAAACAATTGACAAACGTGGGACAATGGTGTATTATATAAGAATAAGGGGTTAATGTATGAAATTTGTAACTGTAAGGGATTTTAGAACATCTTCGGCCAATATTTGGCAAACATTGCCGGAAGAACAAGAAATGGTAATCACCAATAATGGGAAACCGATTGCCTTATTGACTCCTATAAGTGATAAAACACTTGAAAACACCCTTTCCTCAATAAGGAAGGCAAAGGCAATAAACGCGGTAAAATTAATTCAACAAGAGTCTATAGCAAAAGGTATGGACAAAATAACTATGGACGAGATAGATGAAGAAATTAAAAGAATTAGGAAAGGATCTAAAAAATGAAAGTTGTTTTAGACACAAATGTCATTGTTTCAGCCTTTTTAAATCCAAAAGGAATACCTGCTGAGATAGTATCATTGGTATTATCAGAAAAAATCATCCTTTGTTATGACAATAAGATATTATCAGAATATACGGATGTTTTAACCAGATCGAAATTCAATTTCAACAAGGAATTAGTTAATGATTTTCTGGAATTTATAAAAATCTATGGTGAATATATAGTAGCGGAATCTCAAGATATACAATTTATTGATGAAGATGATAAAATATTTTATGATGTCTTTAGAAGTAGTGATGCAAATTTATAATTACCGGAAATAAAAAACATTATCCTAAAGAAAAAAATATATTATTACCAAAAGAATTTAAAGAAATATGATAAAGTACGGGCACTGCACATAACATACGGTTTGCGGTTCGGGGCAAAAGCCCCTCCGGGTTCCGTACGCCTAGTGTTCTGTAAATTACAAATAGCTTAATTTACTACAGCTTTTTTGATAGACTTTTTAATTTGCCTGGCATTTTTAGTCCAGACAAATTTACGACCTGAATTATTCCATGAAGTAATAAAATCAATAATGGCTGTTTCTAATTCTCTAA
>BOAV01000107.1 GCA_026002045.1 Spirochaetia bacterium
ACCAAGGACGAAATCCAGAGGATTACCAAAAAATACATGAGGGGAAACAGCTTGAGCTGTTCCCTTACCAAAATAAAGCATGAAGGTTAAAGATACCGCAGGGCTTGCCCTGCGGTTATTCATTTTTTGGATTTTCTTGACTTTCATTCGAAATAGCTTAGAATGAATAGATTATTGAAAGATAATTTTATTTCAGGAGGAAAGTGTGAAAAAATTACTGGTTTTAGTGAGTATTGCCCTGCTGTTGGGGGCGAATTTTGTTTCATGTAGTAAAAAGGATGCTCCCGTAGCCGCAAAAGCGGAGCCTGCCAAAGAACTCACCCACGATGAACTGGTTGCCGGGGCAAAGGCCGAAGGCAAGGTGGTGGTTTATTCAATCACCTCCCGTATTTCCAGCGCGGCGGAATCCTTTGAAAAACTCTATGGCGTAAAGGTTGAATATTCCAACCTGAAAGACGGGGAACTGATCGAAAAGGTGACCAAGGAAGTGGGGGGCAAAATCGACGGCGCGGATTTTGTCATTTCCCAGGATTCCGGCCGGGTCTACGGCCAGCTTATCGCCACGGGCTACCTGGTAAATTACGTGCCCCAGTCCATGGTCAACGTGATCCCCAAGCAATACCAGGACCCGCTGATCTTCCAGCAGATCAACAAGGTCTTTATCTTTAACAGCGAAAAAACCCAAACCCCGGTTATCAAAAACGTGTGGGAAGCGACGGACCCCAAATGGAAGGGGCTGATCCAGTTTAAGGACCCCAACGGCGAAGGGGTGAACATGAATTTCCTTACCATGATAACTTCCCCGGAGTGGAGCGCCAAGCTGGAAAAGGCCTATGAAAACCTCTACGGCAAAAAACTGGTCCTTACCACCAAGAACGCCGGGTATGAATGGATCAAACTTTTCTATGCCAACGGCCTGGTTCTGGGCAACAGCGATACCACCATTTCCGAAAACATCGGTATCAAGGGCCAGCCTGCCACCACCATGGGGCTCTTTGTCTTTTCCAAGATGCGGTTTGACGCATCCAAGAACCTGGCCCTCCAGGCCATTACCGATGTTGAGCCCTTCTCGGGCTTTCTCTATCCCGCCTTTGTGCATCTTACCGCCAACGCCAAGCATCCCAATGCGGCCAAGCTCTTTATCGAGTATCTGCTGACCCAGGAAGGCTTTGCGCCCTGGGCCAAGGATGTGGGGTCCTATTCGACCAATCCGGGCATCCCGGTTAACACCGATGATTTCCCCCTGTCCTTCTGGGAACCCCGGCTGGTTCCGGAGGACCCCCAGTACCTCTTTGAGCATCGGGCGGAAGTGGAAGAATTCGTCAATAACATCGCTTATCGGAAGTAAGAACTGAACCCAAAAAGGGAGGATTTGCGTATGACCATCGGTAATCAGGTACGGGCTTTTATGAAAAAGCCCCATAACGTTATCCTCCTGGTTTTGGGGATATTACTGGTTTTTCTGACCCTGTTTCCCCTGCTGTCCCTGATACGGGATACTTTTATTGTCCACCCTTCGGAGGTAATGTCCGTCCGGGGGGCAAAGATCGGGGACATCACCTCGTTTCACTGGAAAAAAGTTTTTTTGGACGGGGAAACCAGCCTGAATATGTTTTACCGGCCCTTCCTCAACACTATCGCTACTTCCCTGTGGAGCTGTCTCGTGGCTATCGCCCTGGGGGGCGCGGTGGCATGGCTTGTCACCCGCAGTGACATTTCCTGGAAGTCCTTTATCTCGATGGTGTTCATTTTCCCCTATATTATGCCGTCCTGGACCATCGCCATGGCCTGGCGGAATTTTTTCCGCAACCATCTGATCGGGGGCGCCCAGGGGCTTTTTACCGCCCTTACGGGGATAGAAACCGCCGACTGGTTTGCCTACGGCATGTTCCCCATCGTCATTGTCCAGGGGATACATTACGCCCCCTTTGCCTATATTTTGATCGGGGGCATACTGCGGAACATGGACGCCAACCTTGAGGAGGCGGCGGTGATCCTCAAGGCCAGCCGCTTCAAGATACTCTCCCGGATAACCCTTCCCATTGTGATGCCCGCGGTGCTCTCCACTTTCCTCTTGGTGTTTTCAAGCTGTATGAGCTCCTTTGCAGTCCCCGCCTTTTTGGGGATGCCGGTCCGCTTCCAGGTTTTGACCACCCAGCTCTACCGTACCCTGAACGGCCTTAATCCGGGATACGGCTACATTATGGCCTTTGTGATGATCTTCCTGGGCACGGCTATTCTGCTTTTCCAGCAGTGGTTTGTGGGTTCCCGGAAGTCCTTTACCACCGTTACCGGCAAGAGCTCCAATATCGCCCTGGTAAAGCTTAAGGGCTTGCGGCTGCCCCTTTCCGTAATCCTCGTGGCGTTTACGGTGGTTATCTCCCTTCTGCCCCTGATCTCCTTTGCGGTGGAATCCTTTATTATGGCCCCCGGTGATTATTCCCTGTCGAATTTTACCACCCAGTTCTGGGTTGGCGAGGGCCGGGAAGATATCGGCGGCGGGGAGCCGGGTATTTTACGGAACAAGTATATTTACCTGGGGCTCTGGAACAGTCTTAGGCTGTCGGTGGTGGTGTCCTTTATCTCAGGGACCGTTGGGGCCCTGGCGGGCTACGCCATCGTGCGGAAGCGGGGGAGCAAACTTTCCACCCTGGTGAACAACCTGGCCTTCTTCCCCTACCTTATGCCGAGTATGGCATTCGGCGCCATCTACCTTTCCATGTTCGCCAAGCAGAATTTCATCATCCCTTCGCTCTACGGGACCTTTGCCCTGCTGGTACTGGTGGGCTCCGTAAAGTATCTGCCTTTTGCCTCCCGGTCGGGGATGAACGCCATGCTTCAATTAAGCAACGAGATTGAGGAAGCGGCCCTGATCATGGGGGTTCCCTGGTGGAAACGGATGACCCGGATCATCTTCCCCATACAAAGGTCCAGCTTCCTTTCGGGGTACCTTTTGCCCTTTATCTCCTGCATGCGGGAACTGGCCCTTTTCGTTTTGCTCATCGTACCCGCTACCCGCATCCTTACCACCATGCTCTTTCAGTACAATGAAAAGGGCTGGAACCAGTACGCCAACGCCATCAATCTGCTGATCGTGCTGATCGTGCTCATCTTTAACTGGGGAATTAATAAATTAACCGGCGCTTCGATAGACAAAGGGATTGGAGGATAATATGCCCGAAATAGTGCTGAAAAATGTCTGGAAACGGTTTGAAAAATTTACGGCGGTGGCGGACCTGAACCTGACCATTGCCGACCGGGGCTTTGTCACCCTCCTGGGCCCTTCGGGCTGCGGCAAGACCACCACCCTGCGGATGATAGCGGGACTGGAAACCCCCACGGAGGGGGAGATCACCATCGATGGCAAGGTGGTGTTTTCCTCCGAAAAGGGGATCGACGTGTCCCCTGCCAAGCGGGATGTGGGCTTCCTCTTTCAGAACTACGCCCTGTGGCCCCACATGACGGTGGAGCAGAATATCGCCTTTGGGCTTGAGAATTTGAAGTGGGCCAAGGATAAAATCAAGGCAAGGGTAACAGAATTGTTGGGGACCCTCAAAATCGAGGAATTCAGCAAGCGCTATCCTAATGAGCTTTCCGGGGGCCAGCAGCAGCGGGTCGCCATAGCCCGTACCCTGGCTACGGGGGCGCGGGTCCTCTTTATGGACGAACCCCTTTCCAACCTGGACGCAAAACTCCGTACCGAGATGCGGTCCGAATTAAAGCGGCTCCACTCGGAAACCAATTCCACCTTTGTCTACGTAACCCACGATCAGCTGGAAGCCATGACCCTTTCCACCCGGACCTGCCTGATGAAGGAGGGCTATCTCCAGCAATACGCCCCGCCCCTGGAAGTGTACAACAACCCCGCCAATGTCTTTGTCGCCGATTTTGTCGGCAGCCCAACCATGAATTTTATCGAAGGCACGGGGCAAAACGAAAGCAACGGCAAGGGGATCACCGTCAAGGCCCAGGGTCTGAATTTATTGTTTACCCCTGCTTCGGAAAAGCTCAACATAAAGGACGGCGCGCCCCTTACCCTGGGCATACGCCCGGAATATATCCGTGTTGAATCCGGCGGCGGGGTAAAGGCCAAAATATACGCGGCCCTGCCTTCGGGGATGGAAACCATCGTAAAGATCCACCTGGGAGGGCTGCTGCTTACCCTGGTGGTGTTCGGCGCCGTGGATTATCCGGTGGATTCCGAGATAAGCGTGAATTTTGCCGGGGATAACTGCGTCCTTTTTGACAGGGAAAGCGGGGCTAACCTGGGGCTTGGAAAACTGACGGTAGTATAGGAAGCAGGGGAATAGGGCATCATAATGGCCGGGCCCTTATGGATTCGCGGTACGGGGCACAAAAAACCGCCCGATAAAAAGCGTCAGCTCAAAAAGCAAATACAGGGGCACGCCGAGGGCCACTTGGGAAATGACATCCGGGGGTGTGCAGAGGGCGGCGGCCAAAAAGATCAAAATGATGATATGGGGCCGAAAACGGGCCACTGTTTTCGGCGTGACAATGCCCAGCGCGAAGGCGAAGAGCAGGAGGAGCGGCGTCTGCAAAAGAAGGCCCGCAGCGAGCATCAGGGCGAAGAGCATGGAGAGGTATTCTTTGAAACCCCAGAGCGGCTGAATACCGTCACCGGTGGCGAAGCCCAGGAAAAAACGCAACACTGTTGGTGACAGGAACCGGTAAGCCGCCGCCGCCCCGGCGATAAACAGCACAGGCACGATGACAAGCGCCGCCGCCGTCCATGGGCGCTCCTTCCCCTTAAGGCCGGGCCAGACGAAGAGGCCGATTTGCAAAAGACAGAAGGGCGTGGAGAAGATCGCTCCGGTCCACACCGCGAGGTGGAGATATGCCAGAAATTTTTCGGCGGGATTGAAGGTGTAGAGCGCAACGCCCAGGTCCGCGACCGGGGCCATGAGAAAGGCCGCCAAATAATCGGAAAAGGCGAAGGCGGGGATGGTTACGACCGTGAATACCGCCAGTATAGCGATTATCCTGCGGCGAAGTTCCTCAAGATGCTCAGTCCATTCGCTCAGGGCGCTTTCGGTGGCCACCTTCGCGCTACCCTGTTTTGTTTTCTTCTCCATCGGTCTGCTTCCCGGCGTCTGTCTCAACATCGTCTTTCAGTTTACCCACGCCATTGAACGCGGACTTAAATTCCCGTATCGCTTCTCCTGCAGCGCGGCCCACCTGGGGCAGCCGCTTCGCACCGAACAGCACCAGCGCCAGCACGATCAGCAGCGCTATTTCTCCTGCTCCTAAATGCATATTAACCTCTTTTTTGTGCGGCTATTCAGCCGCATTAATATATCGAACATGAAATGCAGCTTCATGATAACTCCTATAAAACAATTAAACGTTAAAATGGAAAATCCTCAGCGCTTTCCACCCGCAGTTCGTCACCGGCTTCCTCAGGCGGGCGCGATCCGACCGTAAGGCTCTGCTCAGGCACGGCCGCGAGGGTAAAGGCCCGGGGCTCGGCGGGGCAGGCCGCAAGGCAAGCGCCGCAGCCGATGCAGTACCGTTCATCATATACGGGCCTGGTGAGAAAGGGAATCCCCGGCTCGCTGTAGGCGACCATGGTGAGGGCTCCGGTGGGACAGACCTCCGCACAGGCGCCGCAGGATTCATGCTTGGTCTTGACCACGCAGCGCTCAAAGTAGAGGGTTGACAGGGCTATCCGGGTCCGGTGCTTCTCTTCCACGCTGAGCCGGGTAATGGCCTTGGTGGGACAGACCCGTCCGCATTCGATGCAGTTGTACTGGCAGGCGGCGGTTGCTTTTCCGTTGTAATCAAGATGAGGGTGCGGGTCATCCTTCGCCGTGATGATGTTGGCCGGGCAGGCCGCGACACAGGCATGACACGCTATACAGCGGGAAGTGAAATGAATCATATTTTTTGCCCCCGGCGGCAGTATGGGGAGCGTTTCACCTTCAGGCAGATTTGTAAGTGCCACGTCCACGGGCCGGGAAAACAGTTTGAGGCTCGGTCCCAAAAGGTAGGCCGCTCCGCACAGCAGCGAAGTCTTGCTCGCGCCTTTCAAAAAGACGCGCCGCGCTTCCCCTGAAACCGCCGCCCTGCCCCGCGCACTATACTCTACGCTCCCCGTGGGACAGACCGCGGTGCAGGAAAAGCACAGCACGCAACGCTCGCTGTCTATGCGCTTTGCTGATGCGTCAATACAGCCTGCGGGGCACTTTTTTTCGCAGAGTCCGCAGGAGACGCAAGTAGCGGAGACCTTCACGCCCAGGGGCGCGGCTGAGGAAAACAGGCCCAAGGTCACGCCCACCGGACACCAGGCACAAAAAGCCCTGCCGCGCAACAACGCGGCAATCACTATGAGAATCAGCGGAACGGCGAAAATCAGTGAATCGGCCGTAGCGCTGCCTGAAAGCAGACTCCGCAGCGCACTCATTCCCCGCCCGAAGGTAGAGATGGGGTCAAAGATCACCATGAGCGGGGCAAAGGAAAAAATCACCCCTGCGGCAACAAGCAGGGGTACCGCATAACGCGCCCTAGGAGGAGCCGCATAGCCCCTACGAAAGGGGGATTTCCCTCGCCATAATTTTCCCCGCAACAGCTTTCCAATCCGCCAAAAAAGTTCCTGCGCGGTTCCCAAGGGGCAGAGCATACTGCAATAGAACCTGCCGCCAATCAGGGTGATGATGAGCATGACGAGGACAATGCCCGCGAGGCCGGCGCCGTAAAGTGCGGCGGAAAACTGCCCTTTGACCACGAGGGCCAGTATGCCGTTGGCGTTGATGCTGGGTGAAAGATATGCGTAAACAAAAAGAGCCAGCACAACAAGCGCGACGAGAAAACGAATGAGGGCCGGCGCTTTACGGCCCCGTGACTTGAGCGCCATTACACGTTCAGGCGGGCGATGTTCAGCTTTGAAAGGTCCATCTGCCCAAGGCCCGCTTCCGAGGCGATGCGTACATACTCGACCTGCCCCTGGCTTCGGCCTACCAGGGCAAAGGCAGCGGAGTCCGCAGCCACGATGTCAGGGGATATGATCATCGATCCCATCTGGTTCACATCCGCAAGGTTCCCGCCGCCGGGGCCGTTTCTGGTCAAGACACGGTATGCGTCAACAATGTTGAGGTTCGGTTTCTTGACGTAGAGAAAGTCGGCGATACAGGTCTGGAGCCCGTTTGAGTGATAGACCCGCCGATCCCAGACGCAGCCCATAAGGTTTTTTATTGAGCCCGAAACGCCCGCGCCGCCGTGGTGCTTGAGCACCGGCACGTTGATGAACACGTCCGCTTCCAGGAGGGCTTCGTGTACTGCCACTTCCTTCAGCCGCTTACCCCCGTTGACGGGGACTTTATGGTAGTAGCCTTCCCGCTCGGCCTGGGCATAGACTGCGCCCGCATTTTTTGCCGCGTCAAGGATGCCGCTGGCTTTGCTGGCACGCTCCCAGTGGGCAAGGGAATGATCGATGATGAGGACCCGCCGCGCCCCCGCGTCTTTGCACTGCTTGACCACCGCCGCTACCAGTTCAGGGGTGGTGTTTGCCGCGTATTCCGGCGCGAGGTCAAAGGACATATTGGGCTTTATCACCACGGTCTGGCCGCTTTTGACAAAGCGCCCCATGCCGCCGATTTCCCGCATCCCCCGCTCGAACATGGTCCGGGGCGTCCCACCCTTGAGGGCTACCAGGTCGGGGTACCTGTTTTCCTGGGCGGCAAGCTCAACGGCGCCGCGCAGCCCCTTGGGCAGGATAAGCAGCCCCGCGCCAAAGCCCAGAGCGGCCGATTTCTTTAAAAATT
>BOAV01000108.1 GCA_026002045.1 Spirochaetia bacterium
GGCTGGATACGGTTGCGGAGATTTACCTTAACGGCGAGCAGATCGGCGCCCACAGTGATTTTTATCTCAGCGAAATTATCGAGAGCGGGCGTATAGACGGCTGCAATGAATTCGGCATATTTTTCCGTCTGGTTATGCCCATCATCCGGCCGGCGCTGATTACCATATCCTTGCTGCTTTTTCTTTGGAACTGGAACAGTTATATGACGCCCCTGGTTACCATAAGCAACCAGAAGTTCTTTACCATTCCCCTTTCAATCGCACTGGTAAACAGCGAGTACCGCACCGATTATGCGGCGCGGGTTCTTGCCATGGGCACGGTCCCCATTGTGGTGGTCTTTGCCTTTGGCTCCAAGCATCTCATCCGGGGGCTGGTGGCCGGCAGCGTAAAGGGCTGATAGAGGGAAAATTATCCTAAGGGAGTAATGCAGATGAAAGAATCGGTGGTACTGAATTCGGGCTGGGCAATCAAACAGATAGATCCGGCAAAACGGATCGATCCCGCCGCAGTGGGAAATGAAGGCTGGCTGGAGGCGGCGCAGTTCCCCGCCCAGATCCACGATATTCTGCTGACCCACGGGCTGGTGCCTGAGGAATATCTGGTAGGCTTTTGCGAAGGGGCGATCTGGACCGATAACTTTGACTGGCTGTACCGTGTCAACTTTTCGGCAAAAACCGGGATCCCTGCCCGGCTGATCTTCCGGGGGCTGGATACGGTTGCGGAGATTTACCTTAACGGCGAGCAGATCGGCGCCCACAGTGATTTTTATCTCAGCGAAATTATTGATGTCACCGGCCGCCTGAAGGCGGAAAATACCCTTCTCATCCACTTCCACAATGTAAAGGACATTCTGGCCGCCCAGGAACTTGATCCGGCATGGCAGGGGCAGATGCTGAAGTGCAAACTTATCCGCAAACCGGTCCACGATTTCCCCCCCGATGAAATACACGGCGCCGAATACCAGGGGGCTACCCCCTGGATTTCGCTGCTGGGGGTGTACCGGGATGTATTTCTGGAATATCCCGATGAGGCGGAAATAACCCTTTCGGATCTGCGGGCCAATTTGGCGGACTACAAAAAAGGAACCGTTTCTCTGGAAGCCGAAGGTTCGGGCAGCGCCGCCGGTTTGGAACTGCGGCTGAAAGTCCGGGATGAGAACGGGAAGGAATATGCCGCTGCTGCTCCCTGCGCTGCCGCAGGGAAGGGCTTTAAGGTTTCCCTCTCCGTTCCCGTGGATAATCCCCTGCTGTGGTGGCCCCGGACCATGGGGCCCCAATCCCTCTACGATGTTGAAGCCGGTCTTTACCGGAACGGGAAGCAGTGCGACGGCTTTAAGAAACGGGTCGGCTTCCGCAAGGTGGAGAATCCCTCATCCATGGAATTCCTTATCAACGGCAAGCGGGTAAGGCTTTGGGGCGGCAGCATGGACCCCCTGCAGGGGTATACCCATTGCTGGCAGCCCGACCGGGCCCGCAGGATGTTTACCATGGTCGAGAATGCCAACATGAATATCCTCCGTATCTGGGCGGAAGGCCACCCCCTGCCGGATAGTTTTTATGAAGAGGCGGATGCCCGGGGCTTCCTGGTTTGGCAGGAATTTTTTATGGGCCACGGCTCCTTTCCCGCCACGGAGGAATACGGCGCCCTCTGCGTTGCCGAAGCCAGGGAACTGGTGCTGAGGCTGCGGCATCACGCGGGGCTTCTTATGTGGTGCGGCGGCAACGAATCCATCATGGGCGCGGAACACGACGGCAAACTTATTGCCGGCGACCGGATCCTGCTGGAACTCTTCCCGAAACTGCTGAAGGAATTGGACCCCGGCAGATATTACCATCCCAGTTCCCCCTCCGGCGGGGCCTGGGCTAATGATCCCCGTGAAGGGGATTATCATACCTATAATTGCGTTATCGAATACCCCTACGGGGATTACCCCAATTTTATGAGCGAATGTATCCGCACGGCGCCGCCGGTGCTGCATAGCCTGCGCAGGTTTGTTAAGGGGGATCTCTGGCCCGCCGGGTATGACGGGAAATTCCGTTACCAGGATACCTTTCCCTTTCCCCCAAACTGGGCGGATCGGACCCACCATGGGGCGCAGGGTCACATCAAGACCGGCCCCTATTGGGAATTCTACGACGCCGATACCCCGGAGCAGCTTATCTACCGTTTTGCCGCCGGTTACGGCAAGGACCTCCGGCGGGAACTGGAACACGTCCGCATGGGAAGCCCCAACGGGGATGTTCCCCAGTCCAAACGATCCAAGGGCTACTGTTCCTGCAAACTGCTGGATACCTGGCCCAAAATATACTGCGCCGTTATTGACTTCTTCCAGGAAGGATTTATTCCCTATTACACCACCCAGCGGGGCTTGCAGCCCCTGCTGCTCTGCTTTGATAAAAAGGACAGTATCCGGCTTTGGCTCTGTAATGATTCGGGGGACCGTTTTAAGGGCGCCGTGGAACTCGGTCTCTACCATCTGGGGACTGAAAAATTTATTGCCCGTGAAAGTTTCCCCGTTGCCATGGGCCAGGGGGAATCGGGCATAGTCCGCGATCTGGCCCGGCTGCGTTTCTTCTTCCCCAAGGATACGGCCCTGACGGCTCACCTAAAGGATGAAAAGGGTAACATAATCAATACTGCTATTGATTATGTTACCGAGGAACGGCGCCTTAAATTCCCCGATGCGGTTTTGTCCGCAGAGTTTAAAGACGGGGCGCTCCACATTACCAGCGACCGTTTTGCCCGCTGTGTGGAGATACTGGGCGAAAAGGACGGCAACCCCTTCGGCTGGCTTTTCAGCGACAATTATTTTGATCTCCTTCCGGGGGTTCCGAAAAAAGTCGCCGTGGTGGACGGCCCTGACCGGGGCAGGATAACTTTGAAACCCCATTATTCCGAGCGGGTAGTGGAAGTGGCTTATAATAGAGGAGTATGTGTTACGTTGTAACACTTCCGATTAACGTGTCCGCAAGCGGACTTATTATAGGAGTATTGCCATGACTATCAATCTTCCGCAGCGGACGGCGGCGGTGTATAAAGAAGCGGATGTGCTTGTGGTCGGCGGCGGGCCCGCCGGTATCGGCGCGGCGGTGGCGGCGGCGAGAAGCGGCAGCAGGGTGATCCTGCTGGAAAAGCGGGGTTTCCTGGGCGGTAACATTACCGCAAGCTATGTGGAAACCTGTAACCACTTCTTCCATAACCTTACGTTTAAGGCCAGCGGCATTTATGGCGAACTGGAACAGAGCTACCGCGCGAAATTCGGCAGCAGCGGCGACATACGGCCCAATGCCCAGCACCGCTTTTCCAGCGAATACCTCAAAATATTCCTCGATACCTTTGTGGCGGACGCGGGGGTTGAGATTTTCCTCCACAGTTTTGTGAACGAAGTGGTGCGGGAAGGCAATAAAATCACCCATGTGGTTATCCAGGGCAAGCAGGGGCCGGTTGCCATCAAGGCCGCGCAGATCATCGACTGTACCGGCGATGGGGATGTGGCTTTTGCCGCGGGGGTTCCCTTTGATCAGGGCCGCGACAGGGACCACCGCTGCCAGCCGGGAACGGTCAACTTCCGCATCACCGGGGTGGACGCGGAGTTCATGCTGAAAGGCGGGGAGGATCACCTCAAGGTGATTGGCAAGCGTTTCCGGGAGGATTACCGGGCAGGTAAAACCGGGCTTTCCTGCAAACGGCAGGACATCCCCATGGGCCGGATGACCCAGGCGGGGCAGATCAGTTACATCAACTACCCCTGCGCCTACGGCATCGATCCTACCAGCTTTGCCGACCTGACCCGGGGCGAAACGGAATGCCGCCGGTACATCCTGGAAATGCTGGATTATATGAAGAAAAATTTTGAAGGCTTTGATAAAACCGAACTTGCCTCCATCGCGCCGGAGATCGGCTTCCGGGACAGCCGCCGTATCCATGGCGACTACCGGCTGACCATTGACGATGTGCTGTCGGGCCGCCATTTTGACGATGAAATCGCCCTGTTCCCCCAGTTTTACGACATGCTTTCCCCGGACGCCAACATGAACGAGGGCAGCCCCCAGGATGCGGGGTATAACGGCTACATCTGCTCCTACCCCAAAGACGGCCTCAACTTTGAAATTCCCTACCGCACCTTGCTTCCCCAGGGACTGGACAACCTCCTCGTGGCCGGCCGCTGTATTTCCGCAGACCATGTGGCAGAAAGCGGGGTCCGGGCCATTTCCGCTTGCATGTATACCGGCCAGGCCGCCGGAACCGCTGCGGGCATCGCCTGCAAGAAGAGCCTGACCCCCCGGACCATCAGTGTAAAGGAACTGCAGGATGTTCTTCGGACGCAGAATCTGAAGTTATAGGAGACGGTATGTAATACAATTATTTGGGACGCACCGGCATGAAGGTAAGCCGTATCCGGCGTGCAGCCAGGGCTTTTTCAGGGCCGCAGCCTTGAAAAATTCTTTTTTTATTTTTGTTGTTGACAACTCATAATATCAGATATAATATATATGAAGAATGATTCCAATTATTAAAATATTATTTTATAATTGGGACCAAGGCCTGCTTAAGCAGGGAATATCATTTTGGAGGAAATGCGATGAAGAAGGTTTTTGGTTTTTTGTGTACGTTGTTGCTTATTCAGTCCGTGGGTCTTTGGGCCGGCGGCGGCCAGGCAAAGTCCGATGCTTCAGGGGAGCGTACCTTGACGGTGGCGGTTGGGGTTGAACCTCAATATTTAACCAACATGGGCGCTCAGAGTTCAGGTGATAACGATCATGTTCTTTTCTATAATATTTATGACACCCTGGTTTACCGTGACGCCAAGGGCGATATTAAACCCTGGCTGGCGGAAAGCTGGACCATTTCCCCGGACGGCAAACAAATTGCGGTTACCCTTCGCAATGATGTTTACTTCCACAACGGCGACAAGCTCACCGCAGAGGATATTAAGTTTACCTATGATAACTTAAAGGAAAAACCCCTGGGGATTTCCCTTCTCATCAATTATGATTATACCGAAGTCGTTGATGCCACCCATTTAATCATCCACATGACAAACGCCTTCAAACCGATCATGAGTTCCTTTGCAAGCCGTATCGCCATTGTGCTGAATAAAGCCTACTATGAAAAAGTCGGTAACGAAGGTTATACCAAGGCTCCCATCGGGACCGGCGCGTATAAATTTGTAAGTTGGGCTTCGGGCCAAATAACAATGGAAAGGAATGAAAATTGGTGGGGTGGTAAAGCGCCGTTCCAGAAGGTTGTTATCAAGGTTATCCCCGAGGTTAATACCCAGTCCATTGCACTGGAATCCGGCGATGTGGATGTGGTTCTTGCCATTCCGATTGAGAACCTTGAAAGAATGAGGAACACAAAGATTTCCTATGAGTATACCGAATCAAATGCCATGAACTTCCTGCAGTTCAACATGTCCCTGTCCAACTGGGCTACCAACGATCTGAATTTCCGCAAGGCCGTTCAGTATGGTATTGATAAGAACGCCATCAACCAGGCGGTGTTCTCCGGCAAGGCTTCCCTGATCGATATGTACGGCTCTCCGATGTTTACCGGCAAACCCAAAGCCGGAACCTATGACACCTATTCTTTTGATGCTGCGAGGGCAAAGCAATACCTTACGCAGTCCAAATACGACGGGCGTCAATTTAATATTGTCTGCCAGGCGGGAACTCCCAACCAAAAAGTGGCGGAAGTCATCCAGGGTTCGCTCCACAATATCGGTATCAATGTAAAGGTTACGGCGGTTGATGCGGCCACCTTCTTTGATACGGTCCGTAACACCGGCGACTTTGACGCCGAAGTTGTTATCAACACCAGTTCCATCATGGATATGGATACCCTGAGCAACTACTTCTTTATCAGCCGCTATGACTTCAAGGACATGGGACACCCCCACGGCGCGCGCATGGATGAACTTATCAAACTTGGCCGCCAGCAGCCGGATGACGCTGTCCGTACCGAATACTTCAGGGAATTTTCAAATCTCCTGAATGCGGATGTTAACCATGTTTATATCCTGATGGATATTAATACCATTGCCTATCGGAACGACAGGGTTAAGGGCGTAAACGCAAGCGCCTTTAAGTATTACCGGTTCTCCGAATGGAGCTTTTAACCGACTAACATGCTTAAATATATTGTTAAGCGTATATTGTTAATTTTTCCGGTGATTATCGGGCTCACCCTTTTTATCTACCTTGTGCTGTCACTGGCGCCGGGTGATCCCGTAACACTTATCATGGGGCAGGATGCTACCCAGGAGCAGCTCCAGGCCAAACGCGTCGAACTGGGCATGGATAAGCCGGTTATTGTGCAATACTTTAACTATATGCGGACCATTGCCACCGGCGATTTTGGCAATTCCTGGGTCACCGGCCGGCCGGTTATGACCGAGTTTCAGCAGAGGGCGCCTCATACTTTGTCCCTGGCAATCGTTACCCTTATGATAACGGTTATCGTGGGCATTCCCTTTGGGGTGCTCTCGGCGGCGAAACAAAACACGCCGATTGACAGCGCCACCCTGGTTTTTGCGCTTATTTTTTCCAGCATTCCGGCTTTCTGGCTTGGTATGCTGATTCAGATATTGTTTGCGCTTAAACTTGGGTGGTTCCCTGCCATGGGGGCCGGATCGCTCCGGCATGTGATTCTGCCCGCCCTTACCCTTAGTATGGTGAACCTTGCGTCCCAGGTGCGGATGACCCGGTCCAGTATGCTGGATGTCATTAATCAGGATTATGTGCGGACCGCCAAGGCAAAAGGGGCTGATGGGTTTCGTATCATCCTCCGTCACGTTATGCGTAATGGTTCACTGCCGGTTATCACCAGTCTGGGTATTGCATTTGCGAACGCCTTCGGCGGCGCGGTGGTTACCGAGGCGGTGTTCTCTATTCCCGGTATCGGCAGTTATATGATCAACGGCGCAAAGACCAGGGACATACCGATTGTAATGGGGGTTATTATCTTCGTGGCGATCTTTGTTGCACTGGTGAACCTTGTTGTTGATCTGATTTATGCCTTTGTTGATCCAAGGGTCAAACTTGGATATATGGCTTAGTTTTGAAAATATCTCTTAAAAGGTTTTTTATGAAAGAGAATGACAATACAGGGGCTAAACGCAAAAGCCGGTCACAACTGGGGTTAATCATCTTCCGGTTTAAAAAAAACAAGCTGGCCATATTGGGGCTTTGTGTCTTGGGGATTCTCCTGTTGATTGTACTTTTGGCGCCCCTTTATGCGGATTATGAAGACGCAATACGGCAGGATATTCCGAATGCCTTTCAGCCGCCCGGTGAAAAGGGGCATATCTTTGGTACGGATGCCTATGGGCGGGATCTCTTTACCCGCATGGTATTCGGCGGAAGGATATCGCTTCTTGCGGGGCTTTCGGTGGTGATTATGGCCCTTACCGCAGGTGTTGCGGTTGGGGGAATCGCCGGTTACTTCGGGGGCCGGGTAGACACCGTCATTATGCGGGTTGTGGATATTTTTATGGCCGTGCCTGCCCTGCTGCTGTCCCTCGC
>BOAV01000109.1 GCA_026002045.1 Spirochaetia bacterium
TATAAGAACAGTATAGTAGGATGTCAATAAAAATTTTATGTTTTTAAAATCATTTTTTAACAAATGAAACATAACCTTGTATTCCCGGCCAAAGGGCAGTAAAGTGGAAACGCGATTTTTAAGGGAGGGTGGCATTTTGAAAATTACCGATATAAGCGCCTGGCAGGCAGCCGGTTCCTTTGTAAAGCAATGGGATGATGTGGATAGGGTGTGCCGGCCCCTGGACATATATGACGATTATTTCGCCACCCGTCCGGACCGGACAAAAACCACCATAGGCCAGAAACGGCAGGCCAGCCTGTACTTTATTGATATTGAAACCGACGAGGGCGTCACCGGAACAAAATTCCCGTCTACGGCAGTATGCTGGCCAATTCCACCATCCCCGAACGGGCTGCGGAAGTCGCCTTGAAGGTAAAAATATGGGCCATCCCGCCCAGAAATGGTTCTTCCCTTGGGGCCCAAGGTCCGGCCCGGAAGGAATCCGGGACAATGTAGCCCTGGCCGCAGCCCTGCGGGAGGCAGTGGGCGCCGATTACCCCCTGATGTTCGACGCATGGATGGGTTGGGACATCCCCCTTATTCCCCACGGCATGGGAGTCGCCGCAGCGGCTCATACCATAGCGGGCATGCCTTCTTCCCTCTGCCCCTGGCAGGAATATCTCTTTTCCTACATGGAACAGGAAACCGCCCTGTTCAAGTACCCCCTTAAACCCGAGGGGGGCTTTATCACCCTTCGGGACGATGTGTACGGCCTGGGCATGGACCTGGATGAAAACAAGGTTGAGAGCAGAACCCGGGTGGTGTTTTAACGGTGGTAGTAACACTGCTCTACCCTCCCGCTCCCCCCCTGCAAGTAAAGATGAGGGACATAACTTCGTTGACAATCCGGCCGATGCCACCTATCATTTAGCTTGCTTATTTAAAAAAATTGGGGAAAGATTTTTTTAAAGGAGAATTTATGCAGCGTATTCTGAATAATCCTGACGATATCGTAGACGAGATGCTCAAGGGCTTCGTCAAGGCCCACGGGGACATTGTTGCCCCCACGGAAAACTCCCGGGTCCTCAAGCGGGCCGATATGCCCAAGGGACAGGTGGGCATTGCCACGGGCGGCGGCAGCGGACACAAACCCGCCTTTGTGGGCTATATCGGGACCAATCTTTGCGATGCCGTGGCGGTGGGGGAAATCTGTACTTCACCAACGGCGGACGCATTTCTGGATGCCTTCCGCGCGGCAAACCAGGGCCGGGGTGTCGCGTGCCTCTACGGGAACTATTCCGGGGACAACATGAACGTAAAGATCGCCGTCAAGATGGCGGCGAAAGAGGGCATCGAAGTTAAGACCGTGATCGCCAATGACGACGCAGCTTCCGCCCCAAAGGACCAGCGCGGAAAACGCCGGGGAGTCGCCGGGGAGGTGTTGATGTGGAAGGTCGGCGGCGCAAAGGCCGCCGCCGGCGCGGACCTGGACGCGGTAATCGCCGCAGCGCAAAGGGCCATCGACAATACCCGCAGTGTGGGAATCGGTCTTACCCCCTGCACCCTGCCCGCGGTGGGGCATCCCAATTTCAAAATTGCGGAGGGGACCATGGAAGTGGGCATCGGCCACCACGGGGAACCGGGGATCGAAGTCTGCCCCCTGGAAAGCGCGGCGGACATGGCAAAGCGGATGGTCAACGTGGTGGTAAGCGATTATCCCTTTAAGGCGGGGGATGAAACAGTGGTACTGGTTTCCGGGCTGGGCGCGACTCCGGTGATGGAACTCTACGTGCTCTACGATGAGATCGAAAAAATTCTTACCGCACAGGGAATCAAAATATACCGTCCTTACGTTGGGAATTATTTTACCTCCCTTGAAATGATGGGCGCCACATTGACGGTGATGAAACTTGATGATGAACTTAAAACCCTGATCGACATGCCCTGCTACAGCATGGGTTTGAAGCAGCGATAAGGGGGAGATTATGGCGAAGGTATTTTACAATAAGGACGGGAAACCGGTACTGGAAAAAATCGTGCTGGCGGTACAGCAGAACAAAGATTACCTGAGCGAAGTGGACGGCCTTATCGGCGACGGGGACCACGGTATGAATATGAACAAGGGCTTTACCATGTTCGCCGACAGTATCGCTAACCGGGACATCAGTTTTACTGAGGGGCTTGATGAATTGGGCGGTCTTTTGTTCAGCAAGATCGGCGGCTCCATGGGCCCCATCTACGGGACGATCTTTACCCAGATGGCCGAGACCGGCGCGGAACATGGGGAAATCGGCACATCGGAACTGGCGGCCATGCTCCGCTCCGGGCTCCTTGCGCTCTACGATATTGTGGAAGCCCGCCCCGGAGACAAGACCCTGGTGGATACCCTGGCTCCGGTCTGCGATGTGATGGATCGTGCTGCGGAAGAAGGGACAGACCTTGCCGAGTCGAATCTTACCGCCGCATTGGAAGAACTGAAAAAAGCGGCGGAGGAAGGCTGGGAATCCACCAAAGACCTGGAAGCAAAATTCGGCAGGTCCGCCCGGCTTGGGGAACGGTCAAAGGGCGTGTATGATGCGGGGGCCACTTCCTGCAAAATAATACTGACCGCCATGGCCGACGGTATTCTGGCGTTTTTGTAGACAGCACACTAGATGATGGAAGCCAGCTTTTGCTGCAATGCCCTTATATCAATGTCACGGACATTCTGTTTTCCCGCTTTGATCAGCTGTGCCCCGGCGGTTCCGGCGGCCTGGCCAAGGGCCATGCAATAGGCGATATTGCGGGACGCCGACAGGGCCGCGTGATTCGCGCTGAAACAACGGCCTGCGATGTATAAATTATCAAATCCCGCAGCAATAATACTGCGATAGGGAACATGATAATAGTTACCATTCCCCAGTTCATCATGTCGGGTGGATTTTCCGTCCGCAGAATGGATCTCGATACCGCCAAAGTTACTGACAATTGCGTCATCAAATTTACGCAGGTTGTTTACATCATCATCGGTAAAAATATAATCCCCGGTGATCCGCCGGGATTCCCGTATGCCCAGCATACTTCCCGTATCCATAAGAAATGATTTTTCAAATCCGGGCACAAAGGCCTGCATAAATTTAAAAGTAGCGTGAACCTGTTTCCGTCCCGCAATAAGCGCATCGGTAAGCTCCTTCCCGTTGTCTCCCTTAAAATAGGGAATCCGGGTGGAATTAACCAGCACGTGGGAGCCCTGGGGCTGGTTCATAAAAATCAATCCACGCTGGAGCATCATCTCCGATTCCCAGGGGGTGAGAAAATCAGGATGCTCTTTTATTTTCTGCCGGATAAGGGGAATAAAATCCGCAAAATGCGCGTACTTGTCGTTGGCGATATTTTTCCGGTTCTGCGCCGGGCTTATCTTGTGGTTTGAATAGGTATCCTGTTCGGAGGCATACACATCGGCGTGGGCTTCCATTTCGGAAATGAGTTTTTCAATGTCCACGTTTCCGATTCTGAACATCAACGTCGGAGAGGAACTATAGCCCTGCTCATTACCCACCAGAAAAGAAGCCCCCGCATTAAAGGCAAGCTGCCCGTCCCCGGTACAGTCGATGAAATATTTTGCCCCTATTGCCTCAGGCCCATTAAGGCCGTCAATAATCACGTGGCTTATGTTCCGCCCTTCTTTGATCACTCCGGTAATGGCTGCGCCGAAGCGCAGTTCCGCGCCCGCCTCGGAGACAAGCATATCATCCAGCGTCCATTTGGCAAGCTCCGGGTCTATGGGCACTTCGTGCCTGCCCGCAAGAAAGTCCGAATGTTGAAATGCGTCAAGCCGCTTCAACAGTTCTTCTGCGATTCCGTGATTGGTAAATGAAATCGCTATTTTGCTCATAAGGGCGGAAGTCATGGTCCCCCCAAGGGCAAAGAGCCGTTCCGCGACAAAGGTTTTCACCCCCGCCCTGCCCGCCGCAATGGCGGCCCCTGAACCGGCGCAGCCGCCCCCGGCAACAAACACATCCACATCAGCGACAATGGGAATTTTTTTGTTTTGTATAGTTACATAATCCACCTTGTCCTCCATTAATCTAATCGTATATATTAGACTTGTTCGACAACCCGGTTGGTTGTCGAACAAGTCTTACAGTTTCTCAGGCTAAAGCCTTGCGAAACTGCGTTTTTTATCGGAAGTTGTTCGGAAACTGAGGTTTCCGAACAACTCTATTATAAATTCTATTGACCAAATAATACAGGGGGCGAATATATGATTTCCTACCACGGAGCGGATACGGATTTTTCACTGAAGGGCAAGACCGCCATCATCACCGGCGGCGCTGCGGGCATCGGGAAGGCAACGGCGGAATTCTTTGCCAAAAAGGGGGTTAACCTGGTTCTTGCGGACCTGAACCCCCAAGTCGATGCCATTGCCAAAAAACTGGGGGGCAAAAACATCGGGGTCCCCGGAAATGTATGCGAAGGCCCCTACCGGAAAAGCGTGATTGACGCTGCGGTGAAAACCTTTGGGGGCGCGGACATCCTTGTGAACAGCGCCGGTATCGTGGCCCTTGAAAAGGCCGAATCCATCAGTGAGGATTTTTGGGACCGGACCATCAGCATCAATCTTACAGCCGGTTTCAGGATGGCTCAGGTTTTCGGCGCATACCTCATCGAAAACAAGCGGCCCGGCAGCATCGTCAACATGGCATCCCAGGCCGGGGTGATTGCGCTGGACCGGCATGTTGCCTACTGCGCCAGCAAGGGGGGCATCATCTCCATGACCAAGGTACTGGCCCTGGAATGGGGCAAATACGGCATCCGGGTAAACGCCGTGTCCCCCACGGTGGTGCTCACCGAATTGGGACACCAGGCCTGGGACGGGCCCGTGGGGGATGCCTTTAAAAAAGAAATCCCTGCGGAACGCTTCGCGGAGCCCGATGAAATCGCCGGGATCATCGCCTTTTTGTGCAGCGATGCTGCGGCAATGATCACCGGGCACAATCTTCTGGCGGACGGCGGGTATACGATTAAATAGATGCTTTGCGTTTTTTGTTTACTTTTCATCCTTTTTCCGGTATAGTTATCTAACAGGATGAATGATGCAGAAGAAAACGGCAAAACCGCCCAGTGAGGGCATTAAAAAAAATCAGTCATTGAGAAAGGCGCTTCAGATACTGGAAGGAATGACGAAGATCAACTCTCCGGCGCGGCTGCAGGATATTGCGGGGAGTCTCAGGATGCCCCAGAGTACGCTGCTCCGGTTTCTCAATACCTTTATTGATTTTGGCTATGTGGGACAGGACCCGGATACGTCCTGTTATTTCCTGACCCTCAAACTGGTGGAGCTTGGAGCCAGGGCAAGCGGGAGTTATCCTTTTCAGGCTTCCCTTTCAAAGTATGTAAAACAGGCGGCAGCGGCTTTCAGCGAGTCGGCGTCCCTCTGTGTGGAACAGAATATGCAGATGGTCTACATCGCCACCGAGGAAGGGCCCGGCCGGATGCTCCAGACCTTACACCGGATTGGGCATATCGCCCCCATGCACGCCACCGGGGTAGGCAAACTGCACCTGCTCAACTATTCAGATGCCCGGCTTGAGGAGCTTGAGCAAAAATTCGGCTTCCCAAAATATACGGATCATACGATTACCAATCTGAAGGATCTAAAAAGGGAACTTGAGCAGGTACGGGAGCTTGGCTTTGCCATGGATAATGAGGAATGTGAAGTCGGGGTACGGTGTATCGCGGTACCGGTAAAGAACTTTCAGGGCCAGGTAGTGGCGGGAATCAGCGTTTCTGCCCCGGTAACCCGAATGGATAAACAAAAAATCGAAGAAGTGAGCCGGTTTTTAAAGGAAATAAGCGTCCGGGCCTCCCGTGAACTGGGCTGGGACGCAGAACAAAAAGAAAGATGATCCACGGATTATAAAGGATTGAAGTCCAGTTCCAGTTGGCCGGTATCGCGTGTGCGGGCGCCTGTTTTCCCCTTTGGAAAAAATGAATTCATATCCCAATGAAGTGCATCGGCGATGGACTTTGCCACGGGCAAAACCTGGGAATTGGCGTAATGTTCGTAATCCAGGGGAGCATGGGGCAGGGAAACCGGTTCTGCCCCGGTATTGGTCCAGACAAATTCCACAGCGCCCCGGCGGCCCTTCCAGCCCAGGGCGCGGGCGGCCTTCACCTGGGGCGGCGTAGAGGCGGTATAGGATTCCGGGGGCCGGGAAAGCCGCTTCCGGTAGATCAGTTCCCCGTCGAGCTTACCTTCCCGCAGTTCTTGCAGGCATTTCCGGACTTTTTCCCGGAATTCTTCCTCCGTTCCGTCCCGAAAAATCAGTTCCAATAGTTCAAGCTGAAGCCGCCGGGCCAGGGGGGTAGCGTCACTCCGCACCGCTTCCATGCCCTTTACCTCCACGGTCTCCCCTCCCCCTTTGGGGTCAATAAGGAAGCCCCCGTAACCCTTAGCTCGACCCCGTATGACAGCCCGGTTCCCATTGTCATCCTCAAAGGCATCCGTTCCTCCCGCGCCGCTTCGCAGGGAGGGGAGCAGCAGACGGCGGTAGAGCTTTTCAAAACGGAGTTCGATAAAGGATTCCAGATCGTATTCGGCGCGGATTTTTTCGGCCAGAAAGCGGTTAAGCTCCGCGGCCAAATCCCCGCAGAAGATGCGGAAATCATCGTAGCCTGCGGTATCCTCCAGGGCGGTTTCCACAAAGAGGGAATCCGTATCGCCGTAAAGTACCTTGAAGCCCTTGCCGGTGAACCAGTCCCGTGAAAGGAGGAGCCACTTCCGGGCAAAGGAAGTGATGGCCCCGGCCAATTCGGTCTGCCCGTAGCGGCAGGCCCTGGTCCCCAGGACCCCGTAAAAGCTGTTCATCAGGATTTTGTACACCTGGGAGGCGGTCTCATCCCCCGCATCCAGGGCTTTCCGGCGGGCGGCGAAGTAGCCGGTGATCAGTTCCGGCAAAATTCCCGGCCTTCGGGAGAAAGAGGCGCCGTTGGGAGCTTGTATTGGGGCATTTTCCGTAAGGGATAAAGCTGCCCTTGCATGGGCGAGGGGATCGATGTTGAAGGTGTGCATGATGCTGGGATAGAGGCTGCGGAAGTCAAAGACCGCCACGTTGCGGTAAAAACCCGGCAGGGGATCGAGCACGGTTCCACCGGCGGCGCCGGAAACGGAACGGGTATTATCTTCCCCCGGCGGGGCAATGCCCCGTTTCCGCAGTTCCATGCCGTAGATCCGCTCAAAGCTGACCACGCTGGTCCAGGCCTTGTCCAGGGTGACCCCGGTAAGGCTGGCCCGCTCCACGGTAAGCCTAAAAAGACCGGTCACATCGAGAATACGCAACACAAGTTCCGCATCCCGGTAACAGTATTCGCCGAAAGTCCGGGGGGCTTCAGCATAGAGCTGGTTCAGCCGGGCGATCTTTTCCTCACCGGCGTTGTTGCCGGTGTAGGTTTTTTCAAAGGCTACCAGCTTAC